>JANNJI010000651.1:0-11548 GCA_031405795.1 Gammaproteobacteria bacterium | reverse complement strand
GTGCCGGCCACACCGAATCCGATACCGGGAACCGGTTCGAAGAACACGCGAGCGCTCAGCTCCTGCTCGCCATCGCCATCGATGTTGCTGGCCTTGCGTCCATCGGGTGCAAACGAAAAATAATGTCTTTGGCAATCAGGGTAAATTGCCGGGTTTGTACTACGCCAAAGGCAATGGCGATAAAGCGTAACAGCACCGTCACCAGTAGCACCATGCCTATATATAGTGCTGGCCCATACCAGTCTGGCGGGAAGATCGCCTGCATCGTCGCGATCAGCGTGCCGGGTTTGTTTAGCAACACCTCATCGACCATCAAGGGCATTAACAGCGGCAAGGGTATGCTCGCCAATACCGAGCACAGGGCAACGACATTCGCAATCAGCAAGGCTTTACGGTGTGCGCCAACATGGCGCAGGAGATCATGCCATGTGTAGGCGGGGGAGGCGGGAATAGTGATATCGGCGCACATGGTATAAAACTAACATATTTTTTAGTGCAGGCGTGTGGCAATAATTCTCAATTCTGCTTATTCACCCGCGGGCAGGTCAAAATAAAAATCAGCGCCACCCAAGGGGCTGGGTTCGATATGCAGTTGACCTTGATAGGTTTGAATAATTTCATGGGCAACGGTGAGGCCGATCCCGGTGCCGGGGACTGCCTGATCAATGCGCCCGCCGCGCTGCAGGATGTGCTGTACTTTTTCGTGAGGTACGCCGGGGCCGTCATCGCTGATATGGAAGATGACCCGCTGTTGCTGTAACGTGGCGCTGATCGCCACGCGTTGTTGACACCACTTGCAGGCGTTATCGAGCAGGTTACCGAGCAGTTCCATCGCATCACCTTCATCCACACGCAGCTTGCTGTTGGCGGCGATCTGCGAGGTAAATTGAATCGCCTTGTCACGATAGACTTTGGCCAGGGCATTGAGCAGTTTTTCGATCAAGGGCGCTAAGACGATGCTTTTGCGAATGGGCGCCGCACCGGCGGTGGCAGCACGCTGTAATTGATGTGCGACGATATGATCCATGCGTTGCACTTGTTCATCGAGCGTGGTTTTCGTATTGGCTGATTGATCCAGTTCACCGATGGCGCCGCGCAACACCGCCAGCGGTGTTTTCAGGCTATGCGCCAGATCTGCCAGGGCATGGCGGTAACGTGATTGCTGCGCGTGTTCGTGATCGAGCAATTCATTGATGTTTTCGGTTAACAAATGGATCTCGGTAGGATAATGCCCGCTGATGCGCTCCTGTTGACCGGTATCGATAGCATGTAATTCCTTACGCACGGTCGCCAGTGGCCGCAGTCCCCAGGCGAGAATGGCCCATTGCACTAATAATAATGCAACACCCAAACCGATTAGCCAGCCGGTGAGTGTGCGGCGAAAGGTATAGATCTGCGCCTTAAACGGTTGCAGTTCAGTAATAATATTAAAGGTCAGTGGTTTTTTTCCAGATTCGGTATACCAATCGAGCCCGTAACTTAAGCGGGTAAAATCTTCACTGTGGGTAGTCAGGCTTTGAATTTGTTTGTCCCCTGCCGACAGGGTAACCGCCGTTGGGATGATCACACCCACCGTTGACAAGGATTTCCAAATGGCCGCGCCATTGTGGTCGACAATAACACCATACAAACCGGAACTGGGCAGACTGAATTTTGTATCCAGCAGCCGCGCTGGCATGGCGATATCACCGCTGGCATCGATTTCGGCGCTGGCCATTAATAAATTCAAATGGCCTTGCAAGCTTTCCTCAAGGCTTTTTTCTGCGCTTTTATAAAACGCGTTCTCTAAGGCGAGTCCAGCGATGAGGATAAAGATGGAGACAACAAGACTGGCGGTAAGAATGAGCCGGGTACGAAGTGAGAACATCCGGGTCATTTGCACAAGGTAAAACGATAACCGCGACCGCGCAGGGTTTCTATCGGTTTTAGACTCCCGTCCGGGTCCAATTTACGCCGTACCCGACCTAAGATGACCTCGATCACATTGCTGTCACGTTCTTCATCGTGCGGATATAAATAGTCGTTGAGCGTGTCTTTGGACACCACGTGGGTCGAGTGACGCATCAGATATTCCAGCAGACGGTATTCAAACGTAGTGAATTCAAGCGTCTTGCCATGCAGGCTGACGGTTTGGCTGTCGACATCCAGTTCGATGGGGCCGCATTGCAGTGTTTGTTTACTCTGACCGTTGGCACGACGCAACAAGGCCTTGACCCGTGCGAGTAACTCTTCCATTTGAAAGGGTTTGGTGAGATAGTCATCGGCACCGGCCTCCAGCCCACTGACTTTATCTTGCCAGCGATCACGTGCAGTCAGGATTAAAATCGGTAGTGTTTTCCCTTGGCTGCGTAATTTCTTGATCACCTCGATACCTGACATACCGGGCAAGCCCAAATCGACAATGGCCACGTCAATGGGATATTCATTGGCAAAAAACAAACCTTCCTGTCCTTCACCGGTTTCGTCAACCATGTGATCCAATTGCTCCAACGCACGGCGGACTTGTGCGCGGATGTCAGCTTCGTCTTCTATGATAAGGATACGCATAGGGGTTAGTATGCCGAGAGAATTTCGCCGGTCTGGCCATGAATGATAACGGTATGCATACCACCGCGTTCATCCAGGACCTTGACGCGGTACACAGGTGTTTTGTGTTGTTGTTCTAAATTGACGGAGACGACCTTGCCCGGTATGTGTTGCATGGCGGCAACCGCCGCGTCTTGTTTGTTCACCGTAGCAGGTTCGACGGCAAAACTGTTCGACGCCAGTGTCAGCGACAGAACAAAAACCAACAGGGTGATGAATCGGCTCATGATGTTTTTATCGAAGTGGAGGATGGGCCAAGGATACACGGTTTTTACCCTTCAGGTAAATTGACGGGCGCCTGATGCGCCCGTCAATGCTGCTTCTCCCCTGCGTTATCCCCACAAGCGACAGGCTTAGCGAAAAAGCTGTGGATTGACGTAGACCCGCTCAATTTCCGGGCCTGCGTTATAATGGTGGCCTGTTCCGTGAGTCCCATGACCGCCGTGATGGGAGTCATGACGTTGGTAGTGGTGACCCTGGTAATGTCTGTTGCGATGATGACCATCATGGTGGCCGCTGACATGGCCATAACCGTGGCCATTGCCATAACCGTGGCCATTGCCATGTTCATAGTGGCCACAGCCGCGGTAGTGGACATGATGGCCATTATTATGACCATTATTATACTCATTATGGCCACGGCCACGGCGGCGATGCCGGTCATCATCATCATCGTCATCACTCACCACAATGACAGTCTTGTGAGAATCCGTGCGGGTATGACCTTGTGCGTAGAAGAGTTTCGCTTCTTGCGCTTGAACCAGCGCAGGCGTTAAAAGAGCCAAGCTGAATAAGCCGATGACTGTTTTGATGACGGTTTTCATGTGCATTCTCCTGTGGGTACTTGTTTGCTTCGACGGGCACATCATGCCGTGGTTCCGCTGAATCAAACCTGAATCGAGGCGTATGGCTAACTGCTTGAAATGCATTATATTATCACGCATGCTCAACAGGCAGGGGGCGATGAGATATATCACGGGCATACCGGTGGCTGAATGAAACCTGAATTTATACGATTTCCAGATTATCACGGCGGCAGCCTGGTCAACTTGATGAGTGCCCTGTTGCGCGGTACCAGCCAAGTAACTTCCGGCTATGCGGCAACGCCCTTATTACCGCACACTTTAATCGAATCCGCGCAGCATATTGTCTTGTGTGTCATCGATGGCATGGGGGATCAGTTTTTACATGCCGCGACAAACGCGGCCTATTTACAAGCACAGCGGCGCGGCTCACTGACCTCGGTGTTGCCTACCACGACGGCGGCGGCGATCACCACGTTTTTGACCGGTCAGGCGCCACAACAACATGGCCTGACCGGCTGGTTTGTGAATCTGGCACAGGCCGGTGGTGTGGTGGCGGTGTTGCCGTGCGAGGCGCGGGATCGCCGCCAAACTTTGGCGCTGACCGCTTCCCAGCTCGCCTGGTCCTATGGACATACACCTATTTTCAATCTCATGACGTGTAAGAGTTATCTGGTGTCACCGCATTGGATCATCGACAGCGCGTTTAATCAGGCGCATACCGGTGTGGCGCAGGCCGTTCCGTATGAAGAGGAGATTGCCGATATGTTCAATGCCGTGGCGCAGGTGATCCAGCGAGACCCGGCACGTAAATATATTTATGCCTATTGGCCGGAGTTGGATCGTCTGTCGCATATCTATGGTCAGGGCAGTGACATCGCCGCGCGGCACTTGGGCGAGATCAATGTTGCGGTTGAAGATTTCGTTAGCACAGTGGCGGGCAGCAATACGCTATTAATCGTCACCGCCGATCACGGTTTCATCGACACTGAACCCAATCGAGTCATCACCATCAACGATCACCCACTGTTACAGGATTGTTTGGCGGCACCGCTGTGTGGCGAACCGCGCCTGGCCTATGCCTATGTCAAACCGGACAAACAGTCGCAATTTGTGGATTACATACACCAACACTTTCAAAACGAAATATTTTTGCTGCGCAGCGAGGAGCTGATCAGTCAACCTGCCTTTGGGCTTGGCGCTCCGCACTCACATCTGGCGCAACGCATCGGTGACTACACCCTGGTGATGAAAGAGAATTACGTTATCAAAGACTGGCTCGATAGTGAGCCACATTTTTTCCACCGTGGAGTGCATGGCGGTGTCAGTGATAAAGAAATGGATGTGCCGTTGATTGTGATCAACCTATAACTAAATAGCTGTTCCGAATCCCCGTCCACCTTGTTTAATAACGCTTCATGCAATCAGCATGAAATGAACATCTTTATCTTGTACAACGAAAGATGTTTATTATTCATTGTCATTTCGACCAACGGGACGATCATAGGGATATGCGAGGTAGACAATGTCTGGAACAAATTGTCGAGAAATCTTCTCAACTACGGCCAAGTACATCCTCGCTAAGACACAGATTTCTCCTTTCACTCGAAATGACAAAAATAACTAAAACCGTATCACTTCACGTTCTGTAACGCCGTTAAATCGGCAATTACCTGTTCTGAATTGCGCCCCGCATCGGCGGAGAGATACACCTTGGCAATCTTGCCTTGGGGATCAATGAGGAAAGTATTGCGCTTCGCAAATTTCATCACCACGAGACTGGTAATGGAACCATATCGCTCGGCTACTTCGCCCAGCTGATCGGCCAGTAAAGGAAACGGTAGACTGTATTTTCTGGCAAACTCGGCATGTGATGCGGCGTCGTCGACGCTCACACCCACCACCTCTGCACCCAGTTTATGTAACGACACGATATCATCGCGAAAGGTACAGGCCTGCTTGGTACAGCCCGGCGTATCGTCCTTGGGATAAAAATACAGTACCAACCACTTACCGCGATAATCACTGAGCTGGTGAGACTTACCGTTTTGATCTAACAATTTAAATTCCGGCGCAGCCTGCCCTGTCTTGGGTACTTCCCCGGCGTGACTGATCCGAGTCCAGAAAAACACCAGTAACGCTACAACCGCAACAAATATAATAATAAATTTCATTATTGATCTCCGGGATAAACAGGTTATGCCAAAATATATTGTAGGCCAGTCTTCAGGCTGAGTGCCGGGCTAATTGTTCAAACCCTTTGTCAGCAACTCCGCCACCAGCTCATTCAGCCCAATCTGACGCGTCTGCGCCAACGCTTGAATCTGTTTTACTAATTCACCATTGAGTTTGACCGCGAATGGCACTAAACCCAGTAACTGATCGCGCTTGCGTTGCTCGCGTCGGCCTTGCACTTCCTCTACGCCCTTACCGAAACGTGCCGGGGTGCCCGCCTGTTTCATCCGGCTATTGATCTTCAACCCTATATTTTTGTCCAGATCGGTCTTTTTCATACCAGCATATCCTTGTTAAATCGAGAAAATGCATTCTACCGCGAACAATCAGGCAAGCAAGGCAGGAATAATGGATTTAAGCTCAAAGGGCACATATAATGCCCCGCATTCACCTACAACGGGCGTATTAGCATATGAAATTATTTTTCCGGTATTTTTTTCGAACCATACGGATTGTGCTGGGTCCTTTTATGCTGCTGTGGGAGAGGATAACCACGCCGAAGGGCATGGCTCGATCAGCGGAAAAACAACAACAAGTTGATCGACAGACGCAAACACTGGTCCTTTATCAATTCAAGACCTGCCCGTTTTGCATCAAAGTCCGGCGTGAGATAAGCCGTCTGGCGCTGAACATTGAATCACGCGACACACAAAAAGACCCACAACACCGCGCCGCGTTATTGCAAGGCGGCGGTCAGATCAAAGTACCCTGTCTGAAAATAAGCGAAGAACAAAATGACAGTCGGTGGCTGTATGAATCCGATGACATCATTCAATATTTACGCAAGCGGTTTGCTTAAATAACTGTTCCTAATTCCTGTCCACTTTGTTTAATAACGATTTATGAATTCGGCAGGGAATGAACACGTTTTTATCTTGAAAATGGCAGGTGTTTATAACTCATTGTCATTTCGACCAACGGGAGAAATCTGTTGTTCCGCGAGTAGGCGTGATGTCGGGTGAGGCAAGGATTTCTCGGCAACCGCTCCTGCGTTGCTCTAACTCCTGCGTCCATGCAGTCGTCCCGTTGGTCGAAATGACAAAACGGCGTGGTTTATTCAGACGTCCGGGTAAGTGGAGACCATTTGGGAACAGTTATTTAGATCACAGTTCCAAATATCGAGCGTTTGATCGACAAACCTCAGGGAATTGGCTTGGCCAGGTTTTTTAACAGGTGAATAATGTCGTCTATTTTCGCAAAAAACACATCTGATACTGTAAATTTAAGCCTCGCCAGAAGTTTTATTGCCTGATCAATTAAGTCATCATATCCATCAGGCGCTACAAAATTTTTGTACTTCGTGGAAATCGGACTGAAATTTATTAATGCTTGGACGTCTTCCTTAGAGGGTCTGTCGAAAAGATCTCCTACCAAGTTTGCCAGATGCTCGGCTACTATAGCAACTATTGCTTTTGAAGCCTGGCTACATAAGGCTGTTGATAATTGCTCATCTTGCCGAATAAAGACGCTATCAAGTAATAATCCACCGGCGCGCAAGATGTCTTCCTCTTTGCCAGTCAGCTGTCGAAGCATCCGATGCTCTCTGTTCTTGATATTAACGACGGCAATCTGTGATTCGTCATCTTCATTAATTAATCTGAGACTGGACGCACTCAGAAGGGGGTTCATAAATAATTTTGCATTAATTAAAAGCGTTGTGTTTTCTGACTCAAAGATGTAATTATTTATAAATACATCTTGTACTTGGGTATGGTTTATATGTGAATAAAGAAATGTGGTTACGTCATTTTTAAAACTATTTTCCCGCGACATAAATAAAGTATAGGCCTGGGCCAGACCGTCAATAAAGGATTGATAAACAATTTTTGGATCGCAGGACTCTCTGAACAACAGAAATAGGGCGGTAAGGGCATGGCGAGGATAGGGTTCTCCTCGTAAAATACTGTCAAGCGGCGTCGACAAATCAATAAAATCCTGTCTTGTCTGTAAAGGAGTATATTTTTCGATATGTTCTGAACTCGTGATTCCCAGTTTTTTGCCCATCTTTTTAAGGTCATAAATATGATCATTGCTAACATGTTCAATGAGATCATTGGTAGTACGAATACTCCCCGGGTGGCTTTTTGCGGTATCTATCGCGCTGATTCCGTACAAGCGTCCCTCAATCCAGCCAACGGCATAAGCCAAGTTATAGACATCTTCTCCTGACCAGCAGATTCTATTTGCGATATCATGAAGTAAACTCAGGACTTGTTCTTTTCCGTAACCAAAGCTCAGCTGAGCTGTCTCATCAAGCTCTCCCCAGGAGTCCGGAATAAATAAATTTTTCATACTATCTTGCGAAGTTAGATTGTTTATTGATTAATGGACGTGTCTTTTCTATTTCATGGATTGCTACTTAATCCGCTGCCCGATAAGGGTAACGCAAATTTTCGGTAAATTATATATTTATGGCCACAGCGATACCTTCATAAGTGGATGCCAGTGTTAAAGCGAATCGACGCGTGCATCAGCGTATCCTCAAGCGGCTGGTCAAGACTATTGCGCATTCAGTAAAGAAGCCATTCACAGTAAGTGCCTGTCCTATCAATTCCACACTCTAACATTCTGATTCTTCGAAGAATTACTCTTGCGGCAGACAAAAGCCTGCTTAGTGGTGTTGTTATGCCAAACAGCGTTATTAACAAACAAAATGCGTGTCGAGGGCCGCACGATGTGGCAGAATCTAACAATCAAGGTTCGACTTAGACAGAACGCTGTCAAAGGCAGAATTTTGCCTAATACACTGTTGGGCGAAAACTGAATGAGCGTAAGCACTGCTGACATTACAAAAATCCGGGTTCTCGTAGGTAGACTGCGAAAACTGACGCTTCGCGATTCCAACCAAATAGCGTTAGTCGGCCTAATGATTGGAGTTCTTTACGCGCTTCAACGTACCGTCGAGCTGAACTTTGACGATGCCCGGATGAAACTTGATTCCCCCATTGAGCGCGCAGAAATCGACCGAACCTTAGGGGCGCTTGAAAACGGTCATTTACCTAACGTGCAGTGGCTTGCGGGCTTTTATATGGTTTCAGCGATTATGCGACTGTCGGCGCTCAATGAGCGTATCGACAAATATCTTCAGGTAAATCAAGACACAGTCACGAAGATTAGAAAAGTTGTGAACGAGATAAAACACGATGTAGATGCTGGTATCACTTCCGGCTGGAGCATTAAATTCTCCGACGTACTGAAAACAAGCGAGGACCTTTGTGGTCTGCTGGAAAAAGCAATCATTTGAATTGCGCCCAACAAGTCGCTCAAGCCGACTCGCTCGTCGGCGCTTCGCGCCGCCGTCGCTCGCGGCTTAGCGTTATGCAAAGAGAATCGCCATGAATAGGCTAAACATGATGCTGTTGTTTGTATTCGCCATTGTTGCCGGTTGTTCTACATACTCCGGTTTCGGGTTACAAGAAGGCGGTATTCTTTTTATCTCGGAAATCCTGGTTGCCGGTGACGAAGTGGTCATCCGAAAGGAACACCCGGAGGCGTCCGTTCTACTCACTGACCAGAAGGGGGTTGAGTTAAAATCTAACCGGTTACGGATTGGCGATAAGATACTTGTCTCTGACCCGCATTTCGGGCAAATATTTATACTCACAGCAATAAATACAAAGAAGGTAACATTCCGTTTAGGAGAATCTTGGGCGTTTCCAACGGGCGATAGGGGGAGCAATCAAGCAGTTGTTGAAATTGCACCCTATAGTAATATCGTGCAGGGGAAGTAATTTACTACATAACACGTCGTTCGTGCCGACACCGGGGACAGAATATTTTTTCCTGCTACCTCGGTAGCAGCGCGATACAACGACATGTTGGAGGTACTAATGCGGATAACAACCATTGTTTTCACCACAATCCTCTTGTCATCGTCGGCAATGGCCGAGATGACATCACCCGATGACGTTGCGCATGAATTTTATGCGTGGGTATTTTCGGAACCAGGCATTGGATCAGGACTGCCCACGCAGAATGAAATGAAGCACCTGGGTAAGTTTTTTTCCTCAGCGCTGCTAAAATTGTTAAACAGTGCAATAGCCATGGAAAAGCAATGTGTCGAAAACAATACCCCCGGAGACAAACCTCATATTGTTGAGGGGAACATTATCGTTGGAAATTACGAAGGTGCGACTGAGATAATCGTGGGTCAGGCTCGTCGTGCAGGGGCGAATGCGATAGTGGCATCGCGTTTGTTCTCAATTGACACGCGGTTTCAAAAATCGCATAAGCATAGAGCGCACACCTGGATTGATACATTAGTAATGAGCCCGGATGGAGGCAGATGGGTGATTAGCGATATAAAATTCAAATCCGGCCAATCACTTGCAAGGCATCTTAAAGAATATGTAAAGTATGGTATTTTATGGTGTCAGGCGCCCAACACGTCGCTCAATCCGGATGAGCAAAAGCGACGGGCCTATGCACATTCCGGATGGTTACGTTAACGCGAGTTCATTATCAAAACCGCTGGGCATGGAAGTCGCGTTTACTACGCCATTGGTTTACGATGCACATGTAAAGGCGGTTGCAGCAGGTGTAGTTGAGTTAAACACGCCAGAAACAAAACCATGGGGGCAGGTGGTGCCGTATGTTTTTGGACAGAATTCTATTTAATAGGGTATATACCGTATGAAAAACATATATTTCCGTTACAAGTTCAGGTTGCTGTTCCTGTTTATTATGATTGCCGCGGGGTCTATCGCGATACGCATTTTAATGAAATACAACTTTGACAAGAGCGCCTTGTTATACATTGGCATTCCTTTTCTTATTTCCCTGGGATTGATCTGGGTGCGGAATCCCGCTGAAAACCCCAGCCTGAAGAAACGTTACCTGAATCGGCTCATTGATGCCTTTATCATTATGCTGGGCAGTTCCATCGTTTTATTCGAAGGTTTTGTCTGTGTGGTGATGGCGATGCCGATCTATTTGATCGTTATCTTAATCTTGTTCCTTGTTGATCTGGGACAGGAACGGGCGAGGAAACGGGGAAAGAGTACACTGAGTATGCATCTCCTGCCGTTATTGATTGTGATATCCGCCTTTGAAGGCGTTACGCCACAGATGAGTTTCAATCGCCAGGAGCACGTGAGTGTCAGCCGGGTGGTGGAGGCAAGTATTGCCGAGATCAAACATAACCTGATTCAGCCGATGGAACTGCAAAAGGCACGCCCCTGGTTCCTGCATATCTTCCCGATGCCGTATCACATCAAGGCCGGTACCTTGTCACCAGGTGATGTCCATGAAATACATTTTCAGTACTATCGTTGGTTCGTCACTAATATGCATGAAGGGCGTATGTTGCTAAAGATTGCGGAAGTCGAAGAAAACCGCATTAAGACCACTTTTCTGGAAGACACCAGTTACATCTCGAACTATCTACGTTTGCAAGGTACCGAGATCACCTTAGACAAAATTGATGAGCAACATACACGCGTCACCTTGCGCATTGATTTTGAACGCTTGCTTGATCCCCACTGGTATTTTTCACCGGTGGAACGTTTTGGGGTGAGCAAGACTGCCGAGTTCCTGATTGCGGAAGTGATTGCGCGTGATGCAAACTAAAACAACGCAACACAGTTATCACAATCCCCGCATGGTTGATCTCCCCGGCAGCAATGCCTATGAGGGCCAGGTGAAGTGGTCGGCCACAAAATCACTCTGGGTCACCGGCATGACGGTGATCGGCGTCATCGGTGGTGCTTACACGGTATCGTATGCGAATGTCATTGTTTTTTTATCGACAACGGCTATCACACTTTGTCTGGGACATTCACTGGGCATGCATCGGCGTTTTATCCACAAAAGTTATGAATGCCCCAAATGGTTGGAATATGTGTTTGTGTATCTGGGTGTGCTGGTGGGGTTGGCCGGTCCCCTTGGCATGATGTATACCCATGACCTGCGTGACTGGGCGCAGC
>JANNJI010000650.1:0-6709 GCA_031405795.1 Gammaproteobacteria bacterium | reverse complement strand
AACCTTCGAACCCCGCACGCGGATCGCTTGTTGGGCCCTGTCACCCAATCAGCAGGTATTCGTCGCCTTGGTAGATGGTACGCTGGTCTGGCTTGATGAAGACCTGAAGCTGAAGAAACAATGGCACAGCGAGCTTAAAGTGATCGCGTGTGTACCGGATAAACACCATTCAGTATGGCTGGGTGCCGACGAAAGCGGCCTATTCAAACTCAATCTCGAACAAGGGCGGCTGAAACAGGTATTGCCTTCTACAATACACTGGATTCAAAGCGTCAAACTCTCAGCGGACGAAAACTATCTGGGCCTGCTGTTATTCAGGTCGGATGATCCGTCACGCAAAGTTGAGATATATAAAACAGCGGACTTGCAATAAAAGCCCGAAGCATATGAAATCTGACCTAGCAGTTTGTTGAAAAATGCAGAACGTACTGAGAATGCTTTAAACCGACTTACGTCGATAGCCAGAAGCCTGTTTATATATGGATTCCGGCTCGCACTGTGTTTGGCCGGAACGACGAATCGGGGTTCAATGTCGAGTTTTTCAACAAGCTGTTAGAAATTGTAAAAAAATCTGGTGTCAACATGTCCCCGCCGTCAATATGAATATCACGCAATAGGGGCTAACAATTCAGTCGCGCCTGTTTTTCAGCAAAGAAATGTTTTTGCGCCAAAAGAGTTTATGTTTTTCCTAAGAGTTGGATAATCAAGAAAATTGGCAAATAACGAGTGTGCGCGTGAGCGGGTAGTGGGTGCGTTGATCCCCGGCTTTCACCTGGAATTTCGTGATCCCGCCTCGGCCTTTCATTGACCGGTTTTGCCCAAACTTATATACTGCGCGCCCCTGTTACCCGTGCGCCTGGGCGTGCTTTGTAAGACTTACCGCCGTGAAAAACTGGCAAGCGAAAGACGGTTTAGTGACAACGGCACAGCGGGTGTTGGTGGTTCAAATTGCTATAACCGTGGTATTAGGTGCGCTGGCCTGCCTGTTTCAGGGCCTCGCCACTGCTCTGGCACTAATATATGGTGGTGTGGTGGTGGGCATCGGTACCGGATTGCATGCCTGGCGGCTTAAGCTGGCGACGGAGACAACCGATAACACCCCGACTATCAAGCCTGCTATCCTGATGCAGGGGATAGTGCTGAAGCTGATGGTGGTGGGTGGTTTGCTGGCGGTGGGGATGGTCAAGCTGAAATTAGCCCCATTGGCGTTACTGCTGGGATTTATTGCAGCGAACAGTGGATATTTATTTGCGGGTGGTTACGCTAAACGGCGCCGCCGTTAACAACAGATTTCTCACAATTTTAGGCATTTAACACCCATGGCGAGTGAACAGACCTCTGCTGAGTACATCAAGCACCATTTAACCAACCTGACCTATGGCAAGTTTCCGGATGGACATTGGGGTCTCGCCCAGGATGGCGTGCAGGCCAAGTCCATGGGTTTTATGGCGATCCATCTCGATACCATGTTTTGGTCGATTACCTTGGGATTACTGTTTATCTGGTTGTTCCGCAAGGCGGCCAGACACGCTACCGCCGGGGTGCCGGGTGGGCTGCAAAATTTTGTTGAATGGGTGTGCGAGTTCATCGACACCAGTGTTCGCGGTTCTTTCACCGCCAAGAATGATCTCGTGGCACCGATGGCGTTGACGATCTTTGTCTGGGTGTTTTTGATCAACGCGATGGATTTGTTGCCGGTGGATTGGCTGCCATTAGTGGCCGGGCAAATTGGCCACGCATTGTTTGGTCTTGATCCGCATCAGGTTTATTTTAAAGTGGTACCTTCTACCGATCCCAATGCCACCTTCGGTATGTCGCTGGGAATCTTTGTGTTGATGCTGGTGTTTAGCGTCAAGAACAAGGGTGCGGCAGGTTTTGCGGGTGAACTGACTCTGCATCCGTTCAGTTCGAAAAGTACGTTCTGGCAAATTGTGTTTATCCCTTTTAATTTTATTCTCGAATTTGTCTCGTTGATCGCCAAGCCCTTATCCCTGTCGTTGCGACTCTACGGTAACATGTATGCCGGTGAGATGATCTTCATCTTGATTGCGATGATGTATGGCGCTGGCTTGGTGGTAGGTACCTTTGGTGGTGTGTTGCAATTAGGTTGGGCCATCTTCCATATTTTGATCATTACCTTACAGGCTTTTATTTTCATGACACTGGCAATTGTCTATATGGACATGGCGCATCAGGTCAACGAACAACATTAACGGTTTTATTGATTTAACTTTAGATATAGGAGAGAAACATGGAAAATGCATTATTGTACATCGCAGGGGCACTGATGATGGGTCTGGGCGCATTAGGCGCGGCAATCGGAATTGGTGTGTTGGGTGGCCGCTTTTTGGAAGGCGCAGCGCGCCAACCCGAATTGATCCCACTGTTACGCACCCAGTTTTTTATCATGATGGGTCTGACCGATGCGGTACCTATGATTGCAGTAGGTGTGGCGTTTTATGTGCTCTTTGCAGTTGCTAAATAAGGCACGGATACAACACTAAACTCGATCAGGGTTGGCATATGAATATCAATCTCACTTTAATCGGCCAAAGCATTACCTTTGCGATCTTCGTGTTATTTTGCATGAAGTATATCTGGCCGCCGATCATGAATGCACTGCATGCACGCAAGACCTTGATTGCAGATGGTCTGGCTGCCGCAGAAAAAAGCAAACACGACGAAGAGTTATCCAAGCACAGAATCGCTGAAATATTGCGTGATGCGAAGGCGCAGGCGCAAGATATTCTCAAGCAAGCGGAAAAACGCGCGGCGGAAATTATTGATGAAGCCAAAGGTCAGGCTAAAGTCGAGGCCGGACGTATTGTGCTTGCCGCCAACGCGGAGATCGAACAGAACGTCCACCGTGCCCGCGAGCAATTGCGCAGCCAGGTGGCAGGTTTGGCGGTTGCTGGCGCGAGTCGGGTACTGAAGAAAGAAATCAATGTCGCCGCCAACGAAGATCTGCTCAAAGATCTGGTTGCGCAGCTGTAACGGGAAACAAGAGTAATGGCAGAGAAAAGCACCATCGCCCGTCCCTATGCGCAAGCCGTGTTTGAACTGGCGCGCGCCAGTCGTGATTACAAAACCTGGTCAACGCTGTTACAGTTTGCGGCGGCGGTGACACAAGACCCGGCGATGACGAAATACATCGACAATCCGCAGGTGCCTAAAGCAACACTGGCACAGTTACTGGTTGAGGTGTGCGGTACAACGGTGAATGAACATGGCAAGAATTTCCTGCAGGTGTTGATCGATAACAAACGCCTGAGTGTGTTGCCGGAAATTGCCGGGATATTTGAGCAATTACGTGCGCAGGCGGAAAGCCGCATGGATGCCGAAGTGATCTCGGCCTTCCCCTTGAGTGAAACACAGCGCCAAACGATCAGCGCGGGTTTGAAAAAGCGTTTGGGGCGAGACATAAATTTGGTCGCCAAGGTGGATAACACACTCATTGGTGGTGCAATCATTCGTGCAGGTGACATGGTGATTGATGGTTCCGTCACTGGTCATTTGGAAAAACTGGCGTATGCCTTGGCTCATTAAGCAGAATTAGCGGCAAGAGGAAAATGTTATGCAATTGAATCCATCGGAAATCAGCGATTTAATCAAAAAACGTGTTGAAGGTTTTAAACTTGTTTCAGAGGCGCGTAATGAAGGTTCCGTGGTGGCGATTGCCGACGGCGTCGTGCGCATTCACGGTCTCGCCGATGTCATGTACGGTGAAATGATTGAATTCCCCAACAACACTTACGGCATGGCGTTGAACCTGGAACGTGATTCCGTGGGCGCCGTGGTCTTAGGTGATTACATCCATATCTCCGAAGGTGACAAGGTCAAATGTACCGGCCGTATTCTTGAAGTGCCAGTAGGCCCGGAATTGCTTGGTCGCGTGGTGAACTCCTTGGGCCAGCCCATCGATGGCAAAGGCCCGGTGGTCACCAAACTCACCGCGCCTATCGAGAAAGTTGCACCCGGTGTTATTACTCGTAAATCAGTGAACCAACCGGTGCAAATTGGCCTGAAGGCGATTGACGCGATGGTCCCCATCGGTCGCGGTCAACGTGAATTGATCATCGGTGACCGCCAAACCGGTAAGACTGCGGTGGCGGTGGATGCGATCATCAATCAAAAAGGCACCGGCGTAAAATGTATCTATGTGGCGATTGGCCAAAAGGCCGCGTCGGTTGCCAATGTCGTGCGCAAACTTGAAGAACACGGTGCCCTGGCGCATACCATCATTGTGGCTGCCACCGCTTCTGAATCAGCAGCGATGCAATTTATTGCCCCGTATGCCGGTTGCTCGATGGGTGAATACTTCCGTGACAACGGCGAAGACGCTTTGATCATTTATGATGACTTGACCAAACAAGCCTGGGCGTATCGCCAGGTATCATTGTTACTGCGTCGGCCACCGGGTCGTGAAGCGTATCCGGGTGACGTGTTTTATCTGCACTCACGTTTGCTGGAACGCGCCGCGCGCGTTAACGAGGCCTACGTGGAAAAACATACCAAGGGCGCGGTGAAAGGTCGGACTGGTTCGCTCACTGCGTTGCCGATCATCGAAACCCAGGCCGGTGACGTATCGGCCTTCGTGCCGACCAACGTGATCTCAATCACCGACGGGCAGATCTTCCTGGAATCGGATTTGTTCAACGCCGGTATTCGTCCGGCAATCAACGCCGGTTTGTCAGTCTCGCGTGTCGGTGGTTCAGCGCAAACCAAGATCATCAGAAAGCTCGGTGGTGGTGTACGTTTGGCATTGGCGCAATACCGTGAATTGGCGGCGTTTGCCCAGTTTGCTTCGGACTTGGATGAAGCCACCCGTAAGCAGATCGATCGTGGTCAACGCATTACTGAGTTAATGAAGCAAAAACAATATTCACCCATGAGCGTGGCCGAACAAGCCTTCTCGTTGCTCGCGGCGAATGCGGGATTCCTGGATGATGTCGAGGTTAAAAAGGTCGTGGCGTTCGAAGCGGCGATGACTTCGTATCTGCGCTCGAATCATAAAGAGTTATTGGATAACATCAATGCCAGCGGTGATTACAACGATGACATCGATGCGAAGATGAAGGCGGCAATCACCAAGTTTAAACAAACCAGTACCTGGTAAAGGTGCAACATGGCAGGTAGTAAAGAAATTCGCAGCAAGATCAAGAGCGTGAAGAACACGCAGAAGATCACGCGCGCCATGGAAATGGTCGCGGCAAGTAAAATGCGTAAGGCGCAGGAGCGCAAGACCGCGACGCGTCCTTACTCAGAGAAAATGCGCCAGGTTATTCATCACCTGGCCTTTGCCAATACTGAATACAAACATCCGTATCTGCAGGCGCGTAATGAAGTGCGGCGTGTCGGTTACATCGTTATTTCCAGTGATCGCGGTTTGTGCGGTGGTTTGAATAGCAATGAATTTAAAGCCACCCTGATCCACATGAAGCAGTGGCATGATGCAGGTGTGGCCGCAGATTTTTGCACGATTGGCCGCAAGGCCCTGGGATTTTTCAAACGCATGAAGGGCGACATCCGTGCGCAGACCACCCAATTGGGTGATGCGCCTTCGGTGACCACCGTGATCGGCCCGGTCAAGGTCATGCTCGATGCGTACAACAACGGCGAGATCGATCGGTTGTTCCTGGTATTTAATGAATTTGTTAACACCATGACCCAGGCGCCACGCATTGATCAATTATTGCCGGTGAGTTCTATCAAAGCAGAAGATCAACTCAAACATCATTGGGATTATATTTACGAACCCGATGCCAAGACCATCCTGGATAGTTTGATGGTGCGTTACATCGAGTCACTGGTGTATCAAGGTGTCGTGGAAAACATCGCCTGTGAGATGGCGGCGCGGATGGTGGCGATGAAGTCGGCATCGGATAACGCCGGTGAATTAATTGATGGTTTGCAGCTGTCGTACAACAAGGCACGACAGGCCGCGATCACCCAAGAGATTTCTGAGATTTGTGGAGGCGCGGCGGCGCTGTAATGAATATTGATATTTAAGAGGAAGGCAACATGAGTTCTGGAAAAATTGTGCAGGTCATTGGCGCTGTTATCGACGTGGAATTTCCCCGCGATCAGATGCCAAAGATTTATGACGCATTAAAAGTGGAAGCCACCGGATTAACGCTGGAGACCCAACAACAATTGGGTGACGGTGTGGTGCGTACTATTGCGATGGGTTCCACCGATGGCTTGAAACGGGAAATGCTTGCCAAGAATACCGGCTCACCGATCATGGTGCCTGTGGGTCAAAAAACCCTGGGCCGCATCATGGATGTATTAGGTGAACCCGTGGATGATGCAGGCCCAATTGGTGCGGAAGTCACCTGGCCGATTCACCGCAAACCACCGGCGTATGCGGATCAAGCGTCCAGTGTCGAAATCCTCGAAACCGGTATTAAAGTTATCGATTTGATCATGCCCATCGCCAAAGGTGGCAAGATTGGTTTGTTCGGTGGCGCGGGTGTGGGCAAGACCGTGACCCTGATGGAATTGATCCGTAACATCGCCGTGGAGCACAGCGGTTTCTCGGTGTTCGCCGGTGTCGGTGAACGTACCCGTGAAGGCAACGATCTCTGGAACGAGATGATCGAAGCCGACGTGATCAAAGTCGAGAAGGATGACCGATATCACTCCGCGCCTGAAGACCCAGGCCGCGCTGCGCTTCGAGCGCTTCAGCGACTTCGGCTCCACCGCGAGC
>JANNJI010000649.1:0-7849 GCA_031405795.1 Gammaproteobacteria bacterium | reverse complement strand
GAACGAACAGCCTATTGGGAACAGAGAAATAACAAGAAAAATGCCTTATGCTTGTTACACGGGTTGAACCTTAAGTTTGTAATCGCGTTGGATAAAAGTATGTTTAACATGCGCATTTTTACCCTGTACACTCTAACGACCCTGGTACTCATCGCTCTCAATGGATGTACGACGCTTCACACCACCGGCGTTTCATCTATTGAAGGAGATAATATTGCCTATACGCGGCTTGGCGATGGCATGCCTTCCGTTGTTTTTCAATCGGGGCTTGGTGATGGCAAAGCCGTATGGAGCCCGGTGATTGAATTGCTCGGTACATCCGTCGCGGTCTTTGCCTATGACCGGCCAGGTTATGGCGACAGCGTGGCCACGAGTCGCGCTCGTGATCCCTGCTCAATTGCAGCAGAGCAACGGCAACTACTGAGAAGCGCTGGTATTAAGCCACCATATATACTCGTCGGGCATTCACTTGGCGGCCTTTATGAATACGTATACTCGAGACTTTATCCTGACGATGTAGTGGCACTCATTCTTCTTGATCCAACCCACCCTGATCATTGGCGTCGAATGCAGGAGGAAGCGCCTGCTGCTGCTACCCTTATTAAAGGACTCCGTTTCACTATTTTTGGCACAGCGATGCGCCAGGAGTTTGATTATCAGTCCACCTGTCTTGAGCAATTTGCCATACCAAGTCCTTCACCATCCAAGGTATTGCTGTTGGTTCGATCCAACTATCAGCTCATTGAAAAAGGTTCATTTGAGGCAATGGCGGGTAGGTTGGCAGGTGAATGGCAGCAACTGACAGGTGCCAATGAAATCTCTAAGGTAGAGAATTCAGGCCACTATATTCAAGAGGATCGTCCCGACGTTGTCGTCAACAGCATACGCAAGTTTCTCGTTCCCACTCAAGAGCAACCTTACTAAATGATTTGTTTATCTTGGTAGGCGATGAGTAAATCACAATTCCCCCTACAGACGAATATGCACGAGAGAAAATTGATACACAGTACGCATGTATATAAAAGCCCATGACTATTGAACCTGTTATCACACTATTTTCGGTACTGTTGGTCGCAGGGGCGGTGCAGGGATTGTTTCTGATACTTATCCTGCTGACGCTTCAGCAGGGCGATCATGTGGCAAATCGATACTTGGCGCTGTTGATTTTTAATTTCTCGCTGGAGCTACTTGATGAATTTTGCCTTCAATCGGGTTACTACGTGTACTTTCCCCGGATATCGGTGCTGAATTGGGCTTTTGAGTTTCTCTATGGGCCGCTGATTTTTCTTTATACCCGTACTCTGACACAGGTTGAAAATCAAACAGGTAGTAACGTCTGGTTATGGCTGCACGCCGTGCCATTTGCAGTATTCATGGCAGTAGGTGTGGCGTTGTGGGTTTCCATCAGCAAGGAATCCTATCTTGCGCTTTTATTTGATGCTCAGGATATACCATCCACCTTAGGGATTGTTGCCGGTATTACGACGCTGCTTTCTTTGATTTCCATGATGATTTACTTGCTGATATCACTACGCCTGTTGCGACGTCACGCAAGGCAGGTGCGGGCGAATTTTTCTTATTCAGAGAAACTTGGTTTGAACTGGTTGCGTAACCTCTTGTTTTGTCTGTCAGCGCTTTACCTGATGCATGTATATTCGTTATTTACACCGATTTATCTTTGGAATGCGCCTGACGTGGCCAATCAGGTTTTTTATACGGCGATAGTATTGAGTATTTTTGTTTGGGGGCTTTTCGGTGTCCGGCAGCCAGTGATTTTTTCCAGGCAACGATTATGTGGATTTGATGAAAAGGTAACTGACGATATCGACACAGTGCTACTTAAAGAAAAACAGCGCCCTTCTGCCTTGTCGTCTGAACAGGTTACGGTGATTTTGGCGGAATTACGTCGGCTTATGGATCAGGAACACCTCTTTCTGGATAATCAATTAGCCTTGCCGCAACTGGCCAGGCACATGGGTTTGTCACCTAACTATGTTTCCCAGGCGATTAATGAGGGTGCCAGGGTTAATTTTTTCGATTTTATTAACCGTTACCGGGTGGATGAAGCCAAACGCCAAATGAACACGCAAAACGCGGGGAATAATCTCA
Source organism: Gammaproteobacteria bacterium (assembly GCA_031405795.1). Taxonomy (GTDB): domain Bacteria; phylum Pseudomonadota; class Gammaproteobacteria; order UBA6429; family Thiohalophilaceae; genus JACQBC01. The sequence continues at coordinate 5,740 of JANNJI010000649.1, read as the reverse complement.
CTATCGCGATGGCGTCGGGTTTTAATTCTAAAACAGCTTTTTACTCCGCTTTTAAAAAACACACCGGGATGACGCCGTCTGAATTCAGGCAATCACTCGCCGCTGACGGTGGCTAGGCCCTACCTATTTACCTGAAAACAGCTTTTTCCCGGTTCGTTTCTATAGGAAAGGACGAATTTACTTGCTGCATGTTCCACATTGTCCCCTGTCTGCGGTGGCGTGATTGCTCTGTGTCAGGATCGTCGCCACCTTATTGCCCCTTTTGGGGTGCTGTGTTGATTGGGGGGTGTAGGCCATGAAAATGATGGTGATGAGCTTTGTATTTTTTGTATTGGGTTTATTGTCCGCCTTGAGATTTAGGTACTGTGCATTCATCACGTGCGCGGTGGCACGGTTGTCATGGGGCATTGCATTTTGGGCTACGGTGAGTGGCACAACCTTGCTGGTTGCCTGTAATGACGCTGGCAATTACAAGGCAGAGGTGAGTCGCACTTCCTTCGGGGTTGCGCACATCAAGGCAGATAACGAAAAGGGCCTCGGTTATGGCGTTGGTTATGCTTATGCTCAGGATAATTTCTGCCTTTTGTCTGAGGCGATTGTCACCGTCAACGGTGAGCGCGCAAAGTTCTTCGGTGCAAGCGGCAACTACAATGACGGTTCTGGCGTTATAGACAATGTACCCAGCGACTTCTATTTTAAAATACAAAATGAACCGAGTCTTGTACAGGCCAGTTATAATCGCCAGAAGCAGGAGGTTAAAGATCTGATTACAGGTTATGTCGCCGGGGTCAATCGGTACCTGCGCGACATGGGCAAAGCAAACTTACCCATTGCCTGTAAAGATAAACCTTGGGTTCGTAACATGGCAGTTTCAGATGTTATACGAATTATGCGTCGCTTTGCGGTCGCTGAATCCGGGAATAATTTAATTGCCTCTTTTTATGCAGCGCAGCCACCAGACTCATCTAGTAGTGCAATTAGTCCTAAGGCCAGCGTCGCACTTCGCGAATGGGCGCGCGATCTGAAATTTGGCGCTAAGCGTCTGGGTTCTAATGGTGTGGCGCTGGGCAAAGACGCGACAGAGTCCGGTCACGGTATGTTACTGGCCAACCCGCACTTTCCGTGGGCGGGGGCGTTTCGTTTTTATCAACTACATCTGACTATTCCTGGTAAGGTGGATGTGATGGGTGCATCATTGATGGGCTTTCCAGTGGTGAACATTGGTCACAACAGAAATGTAGCCTGGACACATACAGTCACTAGTTCCAGCCACTCTACACTTTTTGCGCTACAACTCGACGCTGGCGATCCTACTCAGTATGTAGTGGATAGCCGGACTAAAGCGATGATGAAGCGCGAATTAAGTATCGAGGCAGCAGATACAGCGGGGAGTATAAGCACGATTAAGCGCACATACTATTTCACCGAATACGGCCCACTTGTGGCACAGGTAGGGTTGGACTGGACTACGACCACGGCATTTGCGTATAGCGATGCCAATGCCGATAATGATCGTTTATTTGATGCATGGTGGGGACTTAACAAGGCGGCGTCGCTTCCGGAATTCAAGAATGTAATTGAAACAACATTGGGAATTCCCTGGGTAAATACAATTGCGACCGACAAAACGGGTAATGCCTACTACAGTGGTATTACGGTCGTGCCCAATGTATCAGCAGCGAAAGAGCTTGATTGTGTGCCACCATCCTTCCAGTCTTTGGTTATTTTTGGCATGATAGTTCTGGATGGTTCCACGTCGTCTTGTAAGTGGAGCGACAGCCCCGGTACACCGCAAAAAGGTATTTTCGCTGCCAGCGAATTGCCTAGCTTGATGCGCACCGACTACGTGCAGAACAGCAACGACAGTGCCTGGCTTACGCATCCAGCGCAGCCGCTGATCGGCTATCCGTCGATAGTAAGTATTGATGGGCAAGAGCAAAGTGGACGCACACGCATCGGTGTGCAGTACATTCAGGCGCGTCTTGCCGGTACTGATGGGCAGATGGGCCAGCGGTTTACCGTGGAAAAATTACAGTCGGTTGTATTATCTAACAAGTCTTTTTTTGCTACCGCGTTGTTGGACGATCTTAAGAATGTGTGTATGGCAGCAACCGGGGATCAAATGCTGGATAGTGCGTGTGCAACACTGAGTAACTGGGATGGTACGGCAAACTTGAACAGCGTCGGCTGGCCACTGTTCGATGTTTGGCGACGCAATATGATCGCCAGTGGCGTGGATTACTGGACGGTTGTATTCGATCCAACCGATCCGATCAACACACCGCGTGGTTTACGGACGAATGATCCAGCTGTAATCAATGCTGCATTTGCTGCTTTAACGGCGGCGGTACAATCATTAGCAGCGTCGGGCATCGATTACAATCGGCCATGGGGTCAAATCCAAGTAGCCATGCGCGGCAAACATCACATCCCGATACACGGTGGTGATGGCGACGACATTTACAACGCCATTGAAAGTACCTCGATTGGGGGCGGGTTACAGGACGTGGTTAACGGCTCCTCCATCTTGCTCACCGTTTCTTTTGAAGGCGATACGCCGAAGACACAGGGATTTCTTACACACTCGCAGTCCAGCAATCCGGCATCGCCCTATTACTACGACCAAACAGAACGCTTCGGGCGCAAGGAATGGATCACGTTCCCTTTTACCGACAGTGCAATCCAACTCGATCCGGCATACTCCACCCGCCGCCTGCAGGAGTAAATACTGTTGTCGAAAAAATTTTGTAAATAAACGAAGGGGCTGATATGGAAGAGGCATTATGAGTTAGAGAACTGTGTCAATGCACAGTTGCGGGTACGGTATTAACAAGTCCACACTACGGATACATATCTTCCGTTGGACTGACAAACATCGTACAATTGGGCGCAAGCAATCTGTTGGAACAGAAAAGCGGCACGAAAAATGCTCTGTACTGGATGCTTGTTATACGGATCGAACCCTAAGTAGGAGTTCCACCATGAAAACCCAATTATCATCACCGACAATAAATATTATCCACCGGTATCTCTCCATTCTGTTTTTATTCACCGCGCTAATAGGATGTGGTGGGAGTTCTGATGCTACGCCTCCTCCTACACCTGTTCCTACGCCCTCGCCCAGGCCTCCTGCACCACCGTGTGTTAGTTTTGACTGCCTCACTGCTAAATTTAATTTGGTGACTGCAAATCTCGATGGCAGCAATTTGGCTGTCATTGCCAAAGATACCTACCGTGAAATGACCCATCCGCGTATCACCTTCGACCGGAGATGGATTGCCTATACCCGTTTTAATACGCTGGTTGCCGCTGGGTGTGCAGAAGAAAAAGGATCGAACTATACCAACACAGAAATTCGGGTCACCAACATGGACGGTAGTGTGGTTCTTGGACTAACCACGGCGGATCCAACACGTGCTTCAACGAACAGTTATTGGATTGATAACACCTATAATTTTACTTTTCTGGACGGCGTTCTGGGCAGTACTGATGCGACAAATAAAATTAAAATCAAACGAGGTTTTCGCGATGCCAATATGGGCTTGGCTGCTACAACCGTCGCGATACCGACGCCGGACGAGGCGGCTGTCTTTGATCCGCAACAGGTATCAAACAAAATTGTATTTGGCGCACAATATAATATTTTGGATGCGGAAGCTGACGTGAAGAGTATTTTTACCATGAATCTAGATGGTACAGGTGTGGAAGGTAGAACAGTGGCTACTGTTTACAAAGGTACGACGCCCGTTGTTGCGGCCCAGGCGTATGAGAACGATCCAAAATTTTCGCCCGATGGTACAAAAATAGCTTTTATGCGCAAGATTGACACGGCTACCGCAGCAAACGATCATGGCTTTCATATTTTTGTTACAAGCGCAAGCGGTGCGCCAGGCAGTGAGGTGGATATATCAGATCGAACCATTGGCCAGGATGTTATTTTTAATGATGGCGTGCCTGAATGGATTGATAATACGACCTTGGTGTTTTTTACACTAAACTTTAGTACCGGGGTGGTACAGAAGCTGTATACCATGAAGGATGACGGCACACAGCGGACCGAAATACCGCTACCGGCGGGTTACTATTATAGTCATGTCATTCCGTACCAGGACGCCGGTCAGACCAAAATACTGTTTGCGGCAAAAAAATCAAGCACCAGTTGTACTCAGTAGCTGTTACGGCAAGGGGATGGAGCGTTAGGTTGACTTGTAAAGCTCACGCCAACTGTTTGCGTAAATGCTCGCTCATCCACTTTACAAACTGCTGCATTCTTGCGGATAGAAATTTGCGGTGCGGATAAACGATATTGATCGGTATCGGCGGCGGCTCATATTTTTCTAAAACAATCTTTAGTTTTTTTGTCTTCAGGTAAGGTTGAACCTGGTACGATAAAAACATTCCAAACCCTCGGCCGTCGATACAGGCATCAATGGCAGCGGCGGCCTGATTACAACTCAGGTGACCGTTAACGGGTACCTGCAAAAGCTGTCCCTTTTCATGGAACGGCCAAATGGCGCCGGGAATTAAATCGGTCACCCGCACGCACTCCTGTTGTGAAAGTTGTGAGGGATGATCAGGAATACCACTGTGCCGTAAAAATGATGGACTGGCGCAAACAATGCGGCGTATATGTCCCAGCAGCACGGCGACCAGTGAGGAATCACTGAGGTTGCCAATACGAATCGCCACGTCCACATTTTCTTCCACCAAATTCACCAACCGATCCAGCAGCAACATATCGACGTGCATCTGCGGATAGCGTTCGATAAATTTACTAACCAGCGGGGCGAGGTGCATCTGCCCGAATAACAGCGGTGCAGACACCACCAGATTGCCTTTGGGTTCCTGCTGCTGCGTGCTGAGATTTGATTCCATTTCTTCAATCCCGGCGAGGATGTGTCGGGATTGCTCCAGGTAGTAACGGCCTTCATCCGTCAGCGCAATGCGCCGCGTGGTTCGATGTAACAGACGAACGTTAAGATGTTCCTCCAGGCCAGCCAGCAGCCGGACCATGGTAGGTGGAGATGAACCCATGATCTCAGCGGCGCGGGTAAAGCTGCCCAGTTCGGCAATTTTGATGAAAGCCGCCATGGCCTGTAGTTTGTCCATTAGTGCCTTTTATTTTGGAAGGGGAAACATGCCAAGCTAAGTCTCATCAGGATATGGGATGAGACCGGTGTAAGTGGCGGCTGCTTACAGTGATTACTATGCAATGGCCACGTCACATCACAAAGAAAAACCCCGGGCGAAGACCCCGGGGTGAATACGTGCTGCGATATTATTGCTACAGGTAAATTCCGATTTTTAAATCAATCATCACTGTCGTTATGACGCAAGGTGCGCTTCAGAAAACGTTGCATCAAGCGGGCAATCTCGGTTCCATGGGTCTCCAGGGCAAAGTGACCGGTGTCGAGCAAATGAAATTCCAGGTTGGTCAGGTCACGTTTGAACGGTTCAGCGCCTTCTGCGGGAAAAATGGGATCGTTTTTCCCCCAGACCACCAGCGTGGGGGGCTGATAGGTACGTAGATAGGCCTGCCAGATTGGATAGAGTTCGACGTTGGTCTGGTAGTCATAAAACAGATCAAGTTGGATCTCATTGTTGCCGGGCCGATCTAGCCGGTATTGATCAACGGTCCAGGTGTCTGGGCTGACGAGTGAAACATCCGCTACACCAAACGTATACTGGAAAATAGTTGCGTCAATTCTCAGGAACCCACGTAATAGCTCACGGCTGGCGG
>JANNJI010000648.1:0-2630 GCA_031405795.1 Gammaproteobacteria bacterium | reverse complement strand
CCATTTTTGGAATGGCAGAAACCAGCACGGTATGATAATTCCTAGCCAGCTCCAGATAGTCTTGCGCGGCACGATGCGTATTACATATTTCATTAAAATCAAACCACACCACGTCATCCGATTGTGCACACGCATGTACGGTGCGGCCATTAATCTCCAAGGCACAATTCCGTTCAATGCGCGTTGGAGCAAGTTCAGCTAACCGCGCCTCCATCAAGCTATACATAGCCCCATCCACCGCAACCATGAAGGTTTCGCCTTTTTCCAAATGCACCAATCGATAATCGGTACCTTTGTGCAGATTGATCTCACGGGTGTGTTGTTTGAGTAATACAATCGCCGACATAAATCGTTCACGTTGCAAACCATTCAGATATAAATTATCCAACGCCGTATTGGATGTCACCACCAGGGTTACACCATGGGCAAACAAGGCCGCTAACAATCCGGCCAATAACATTGCATCGGCCACGTCAGTGACATGAAACTCATCCAGACACAACACCTCGACACTGTCCGCCAGTTGTTTGCCGACAATCATCAATGGATTGGGTGATTTAGGTAATACCTTAAGGCGCGCATGAATATCCAACATGAAACGGTGATAGTGCACGCGTTGTTTCCTGACCCCGTGCAGACTTTCATAAAAGCAATCCATTAAATAGGTCTTACCGCGGCCAACGCTGCCCCATAGATAGATGCCCTTGATCGGATCGGGTTTGTGGAAAAACCGGGCGAGCGGATTGGCAGAGGGTGTAGTCCGCGCCTGGAGGGCGTGGAACAAGGCATCCAATTGATCGACCGCCGCCGCTTGAATGGGATCGGCGGTAAAGTCAGGCCGCTGCAGATCGGCCGAATAACGTTCCTTTGGTGTCATAGACGAGGTGTGTTAACGTTCACTCCCGATAGGCATAGCGGCAACATCGCGGAAAACTTCAGAGAATCGCTGACAACCCGTTGAAATCGTCCAAACAGCATTACTGCTTCGTTCGGCGATCTGCCGTAACAAGGTGGTTTTGTATAGCCAATCACACGATCTGACACGCCTCCGCAAAATCCAAGCGTGGGCCACGGGCAAACAATTTTGAGGCATCCCCGTAACCAATAGCACAAATGAAATTAACCTTGACCTTGCCACCGGGGAAAAATGCCTCACCCAGTTTATCGGCATTAAATCCTGACATCGGCCCTGCATCCAGACCCAGACTGCGCACCGCCATAATAAAATAAGCGCCTTGTAATGAGCTGTTACGAAACGCGGTTTCTGTTATTTTGTCAGGTTTGCCGACAAACCAGCTTTTTGCGTCGGTGTGCGGGAACAACACAGCCAGTTTTTCGTAAAATTCCAGATCCATACCAATGATCGCCACCACCGGCGCGGTCATGGATTTATCCACATTGCCGGCATCCAGGCACGCCTTGAGTTTTTCTTTGGCCTGTGCGGAGCGCACAAATACCATACGTGCCGGGCACGAGTTGGCACTGGTGGGGCCCATTTTCATCAGATCATATATCTGCTGCAGTTGTTGATCGTTCACCGGTTTGTTTTGCCAGCCGTTATGACTGCGTGCCTTGCGAAACAACACATCCAGTGCCTCATTATTAATTGCGGTATTACTCATGGTTAACGCCTCCCTGTAAAATGGAACTGATTTGACAACGGTTGTATTGACATTGCCTACTGCACACGCAGGATAACCCATCCGGCCTTTCATGGCCGGAAAAACTGCATCATCTCACCTTGTCCATCCAAATGATGCCAATCATCGGGTAGGAAAAACTGTAACAGATTTGCCGTCGCCAATAATTCACCGGCAAAGGTGCGTGGTAATTTTGTTTTGCTAATGGCTATCGCTAAATCTTCCAGACCAGGGTTATGCCCGACCAACATCACGGTATGGTAGCGCGACGCAAGTTTTTGCAACATGGCAAGCAGGGCAGAATACTCAGCCAAATATAGTCCTTGTTCAAACTGGATGCTCGCCTGATCTAATCCTGCCGTCTTGGCAACTATTTCACAGGTTTGCACCGCGCGTCTCGCGGTGGAGCAGATCACAACATCGGGAATGATGTGCTGTGTTTTCAACCAGTCACCGACGCGGCCGGCCTCGGCAACACCGGTTGGATTGAGTTCCCGCGCCACATCCTCGTTGGCGGTACCCCAGCTGGCCTTAGCATGTCTCAACAGAATTAATTGACGCGACATAATAATTTTATTTAGTTAACTCGCAACGCCATAGACAAATTACAGTTCGCCTCGCTAATGAAGCTGTGTGTTACGTTGTTCCAGAGACTCCAACATGGATTCAATCAACGTACGTTCCTGTGCATCCGGCGCCAACTCCAGATAACGCACCAAATCCGCCACTGCACCGCGTGCATAATCAATGTGTTGATAAATCATGCCGCGATCACGTATTTCATCCGGAGAATCCGGCAACAGTGAGAGGATCATGGCAATAACGTGGAGCGCACGACCCACATCCTGTTTATCGATATAGGCCTTCTTCAAATTCCGTAATAGTCGCACAATAATCATGAGGTTGCCGCGATGCTCTCCAGCGCCTCCGCCTTTTTCCACCCGGGGATGCCGTCGGCAGCCTCCCGTCCCGCGCGGAGCGCCTCGGGAT
>JANNJI010000647.1:0-4601 GCA_031405795.1 Gammaproteobacteria bacterium | reverse complement strand
TCTCGGCGGCGGTGCGTCAGTACGTGCCGATCCGGAGCAATCTTGTTGGCGCGGTGCGGGTGCTGGCACAGCAGACGAACGGTGATATCCGCGCGTTCGACATGAGCACGCTCCAGTCGTCCTACAAGAATCAGGATGGCTTGGGCGGCAGCAACAGCGTTCGCGGAATCGCGCGCAACCGGTTCGTGGGGAAGGGCGTGGTGCTGGCGAACACCGAGCTGCGCTGGAAGTTCAAGGAGTTTTCATTGAAGGGAAAGCCGGCGTTCCTGCTTGCGAGCGGGTTCGTGGACGCGGGCCGCGTGTGGACGAACTCGATTCAGGCCGGCGAACTCTTCAAGGACCTGCACACCGGCTACGGTGGGGGAATGCGGGTCGGGCTCGGCCCCAGCTTTGTCATTGCGGTGGACTACGGTCGCTCCACCGAGTCGTCGCAGCTATACATCGGCCTCGGATATCTCTTTTAGGAGAGAAGACCTGGGTCAACGACGATGACACGGATCAATTCTGAAATGTCCGATAAACAACATAAAGAAGTTGTTTTGATCAGACCTTTCCGACGTGATCGGACTTGATCGTCGTTGAGTAAGGTCTAGAAGCCCGGGCCCGCTTTCGGCGCGATGGCGGCTGCAGCCGGCTTCTTCGCTGCCGGAGTCGCAGCCTTGGTGGCGGTCGTTGTCTTCGGTTTCGCAGCGGTCTTCGGGCGATAACGCCGCGTCCGCACGGGACGATTCCACCCGGACGCCCGATCGGCGCGGAAACTCGCCGGCATCGCCAACGGCGCGCTTCCGAAATCGCGCACTGACAGCGCCGCGATGTCGCACACGTCGTTGCGGATGTCCGCGATCACCTTGCTCGGGCGACGCACCCGCGCTGCGTGCACGCGGTTCGTCAGCAGGATCACGAAGAGATCGCGGTCCGGGTCGATCCACATCGAGACGCCCGTGAAGCCCGTGTGACCGAAGGTGCGCGGGCTGAGGTGCTTGCCGCAGCTCGCGTCTCCGCCGCACGTGTCCCAGCCGAGTCCGCGCGTGCCTTTCTCTTCCGTGCGCGCCGTGAACAGCTTGACCGTGCTGTCCGCGATGAGTCGCACACCGTTGATCTCGCCGCCGTTGAGCATCATCTGCGCAAACACCGCGAGGTCCGACGCTGTGCTGAAGAGCCCCGAATGGCCCGCGACGCCTCCGAGCGTGTGCGCGTTCTCGTCGTGCACCTCGCCGCGGAGCGGGTAGCCGCGCGGCGGCGAGACTTCGGTGGGCGCGATGCGATCGCGCAGCGTCCAGTGCGGGCGGAAGGTGGTCTCGTTCATGCCCAGCGGCTCAAAGACCTGCTCGCGCAGGAATACATCGAGCTTCTTGTTCGAAACAGACTCGACGACGAAGCCGAGGATGTCGGCGCCGATGTCCGAGTAAATGAGGCACGCGCCCGGTGAGCACTCGAGCGGCGTCGCGATCGTCATGCGACGCGCGTCTTCGGGCGACCACGCGGTGCGCCACAGTTCCTTCGCCGCCGGCAAGCCGGAGCGATGCTCCAGCAGGAGTCGCACGGTGATGTCGTCCTTGGCGCCGCCGCTGAACTCCGGCAGGTACGTCGACACCGGTTCGTCCAGCTTCACCTTGCCCTGGTCGAACAGCAGCATGATCGCGGTCGTGGTGCCGACGACTTTCGTCAGCGACGCCAGGTCATAGATCGTGCGCTCGGCGACAACCTTCGTGCGATCGGCGTAGCCCAGCGTGCCGAATCCCTTTTCGACCGCGGTAGCGCCGCGACGGCCCACCACCACAACGCCACCGGGAAAGCCGCCCGCGCGGATGGCGCGGCCGGCGAGTTTTAAAGTAGTGATCGTAATACATAATGCAGAATGCCGCCGTGTCGATAATATTCAATTTCTTGTGGCGTATCAATGCGGACCAGCACTTCAAAAAATTTCTGCGTGCCATCGTCCCGCGTCGCAGTCACTTGCAAGGTCTTCGCGCCACTATTGTCCAAATCAGCGACATCATAGATTTCATGACCGGTGAGTCCCAATGCGGCGGCACTGTGTCCTGCTTTAAACTGTAAAGGCAAGATGCCCATGCAGACCAGATTGGTACGATGAATACGTTCATAACTCTCGGCAATAACCGCACGCACACCCAATAACCGTGGTCCTTTCGCGGCCCAATCACGTGATGAACCGGAGCCGTATTCCTTGCCAGCCAGAATAATCAGCGGGGTGTTTTCTTTTTTGTACTGCATCGCGGCATCATAGATCGACATCGGTGCCGCATCGGGCAGATGCATGGTGACGCCGCCTTCCGTGCCGGGGGCGAGCAGATTGCGCAAACGTATATTGGCAAAGGTGCCACGCATCATTACTTCATGATTGCCACGGCGTGAGCCATATGAATTGAAGTCGTTGGCTTGTACACCCAGACTGATCAGATATTTTCCTGCGGGGCTGTCTTTTTTAATCGCGCCCGCCGGTGAAATATGATCGGTGGTGACGGAATCACCCAGCATCGCCAGCACCCGCGCCTGGGTGATCTTGGCGATGGCGCCGGGTGTTTTGGTGATGTTGTCAAAATACGGCGGATTTTGTACATAAGTTGAATCCGCTTGCCATTGATAAAGTTTACCGCCATCGGCTTTTAGTTTGCGCCAGTTTTCGGTACCGGCAAATACATCTTGGTAGGTTTGGGTAAATTGCTCGCGCCGGACATTCGCCTTAACCACCGCCTGTAATTCTTTTTGGGTGGGCCAAATGTCTTTAAGAAAAACATCCATACCCTTAGTATCTTGCCCAAGGGGTTCGTTAAACAGATCAATATCCATTCGGCCAGCCAGCGCATAGGCGACGACGAGGGGAGGCGAGGCCAGATAATTCATTCGCACTTCCGCGTGCACGCGGCCTTCAAAGTTGCGGTTGCCCGACAACACCGAACACACGGTGAGCTTACCCTCGGCGATGGCCTTGCTGACTTCATCGGGTAAGGGACCGGAGTTACCAATACAGGTCGTACAACCGTAACCCACCACATTAAATCGTAATTGCTCTAAGGCATCGAGCAGACCAGCCGTCTTGAGATACTCGGTGACAACACGCGAACCGGGTCCTAACGAGGTCTTGACCCAGGGCTTCACTTTTAAGCCGAATGCAGCGGCTTTTTTTGCGACCATACCCGCCGCGATCATCACCGATGGATTGGAGGTATTGGTGCAGGAGGTAATCGCAGCAATCACGACCGCGCCGTCTTTGATTGCAACGGCTTGACCATTCATGGTGGTATTGACCATGCCATGTGCCGGTAGATTGCGTTCTTTCTGCATAGCAGCTAACGCGACGGTAAACATCGATTTGGACTGACGCAAGGGTACGCGATCCTGGGGTCGTTTGGGCCCGGCGAGACTGGGTTCTGTCGTACTTAAATCCAATTCAAGCTGACTGCTGTATTTCGCGGGTGCTTGACCCGGTACTCGGAAGATCCCTTGCGCCTTGGCGTAGGTTTCCACCAGAGCAATTTGATCTTCATCGCGACCGGACAGCCGCAAATACGTTAATGTTTCCTCGTCGATGGGAAAGATACCGCAGGTCGCCCCATACTCCGGCGCCATATTGGCCAGGGTGGCCCGATCCGCCAGCGGTAAATGATCCAGGCCATCGCCAAAGAATTCAACAAATTTACCGACCACGCCGTGTTTGCGTAACATCTCCACGGCGGTTAACACCAAATCTGTGGCGGTGGCGCCTTCGGGCAAGGTGCCGGTTAATTTAAATCCCACCACTTGCGGGATTAACATCGAGATGGGTTGACCTAACATCGCCGCCTCGGCCTCAATACCGCCCACACCCCAACCCAATACACCCAGGCCATTGATCATGGTCGTGTGTGAATCCGTGCCGACCAGGGTATCCGGATAGGCGTAAACCTCGCCGTTGCGCTCTTGCGAAAAAATCGTGCGCGCCAAATATTCAAGATTCACTTGATGGACAATCCCGGTTTCCGGCGGGACCACTTTAAAATTGGAGAATGCCGACTGGCCCCATTTTAAAAAGGTATACCGTTCCTGATTGCGCTGATATTCGAGGGCTTCATTCTGTGCAAAAGCATTGGCGGTACCAAATTTATCGACTTGCACCGAGTGGTCGATGACCAGTTCAGCGGGTTGCAGGGGATTGATTTTTTCCGGATCGCCGCCGAGTTTTTGCATGGCATCGCGCATGGCGGCCAAATCGACGATTGCCGGTACCCCGGTAAAGTCCTGCATCAGGACGCGCGCCGGGGTGAAGGCAATTTCTTTATCCGGGGTGGCGGCTGGATTCCAATTAACCAGGGCATCAATATCTTGCCGGGTGACATTTTTACCGTCTTCATGCCGCAGCAGGTTTTCCAGCAGGATTTTCAGTGAAAAGGGCAGGGTCGCGCTGCCCTTGACCGCATCAAGGCGGAAATAGGTATAGGTTTTATTCTTGACCTTTAAGCTGCTGCGGGATTTATAACTGTCTGCCATGACCACTCCTTAACGAAATTAAATTTATAGTTTGTTGTTATACCTTAAATACTGCCGTCTGTATCGACACACATAAGAGAATACTTGCTCTTCTTCTAGGGTTCATATTTTAC
>JANNJI010000646.1:0-2655 GCA_031405795.1 Gammaproteobacteria bacterium | reverse complement strand
AAAAAATCATGCGGTTTCCAGATCTCATGGATAGCTCGGATTCCACACGGCTCAACGAAAGAATGGTCGTCACTGTGGACGGACAGTTATTTTTCAGCGTCTTGTCCGCCCTGCCTTACCTGATCAATTTTCCCTATGAGTGTGTCGAACAAACCTTCAATCGGTTTTTTTCAACGGCGGTCGTGCAGTCCATCTTCGATCGCTTCCCCAGCGTTGCAAACATGGCAAAAGAAATGTCAACGCGGAAGACACACGTAGAAGGTTTTGTCATTGATGATCCGAATCGCCGGATGACCTTAGAGGAGAGCCCCTGGTTACAACAGGCACAGGGCGGCGCACAACAGGAGAAAGATTTAGCGAATGTATTGGACGCCCGTGTGGTGAAGGATGAAAAAGACAAGTCCCTGGAAAAATTAGCCAAGATGCAACTGCCTTCCGGCGGATTCCCCTGGTTCCAGGGTGGACCTGCCGATAAATATATGACCTTGTATTTGCTTATGGGAATGGGCAAGGCATTTGAATTCAAGATTGAGATACCCAAAGACATGATCATCAAGGCGTGGCGGTATACTCATGACTGGTTGGAGGAAGAGTTTCGCTACGCGATGAGTGTTGACTGCTGTTGGGAATACATCACCATGGCGAATTTTACTGTCAGCCTCTATCCGGATGATTCCTGGAGTGATGGGTTATTTACGCAGGCTTTCCGTGAAGAGTTACTGGCCTTTAGTTTCCGTCATTGGCAGGATCATGCTCCCCTGTTAAAAGGCTACCTGGCCTTAACGCTGAAGCGCATGGATCGTGAAGCAGACGCGAAACTAGTCTGGGACAGTGTCATGGATTCAGCGCAGTCCAATGATGAGTTGGGTACCTATTGGGCCAAGGAGGACCGCAGCTGGTTGTGGTATCAGGACACCATTGAGACCCATGCCTTTAGTATCCGCACCTTGCTGGAGTTAAATCCAAGCGACAGCAAACTCGAGGGTTTGGTGCAGTGGTTATTTTTGAATAAAAAACTTAATCAATGGAAGTCAACCAAGGCCACCGCAGAGGCAATTTACGCACTCGCCTTTTATCTGGAGAAGACCGCGGCATTGGGCACTGAGGAAAGAATCCAGGTTGATGTCGGCACACAGCAGCTGGAGTATATTCTTGATCCCAACAAATACACGGGGAGAAATAATCAAGTCGTACTTGCCGGTACAGAACTGGACCCTGAAAAGAATAGTCAGATCACCGTGACAAAAACAACACCCGGTTTCGCCTTTGCCTCGGCGGTGTGGCATTTTTCTACGGAACAATTGCCAACGACAGAACAAGGTGACTTCTTTTTCGTCCGCAGAAAATATTATAAACGCGAAAATACCGGTAAAGAATGGATATTAAAACCACTGGCGGATGGTGAAACCATTGCGGTTGGTGATCAACTTGAAATACATATTTCACTTAAAGCAAAACATGAAGCCGAATATGTGCACCTGCGTGATCCCAGGGCCGCCGGTTTTGAGCCGGAGAATGTGCAATCCGGTTACCGTTGGGATGGTGGGATATCCTGGTACGAGGAAATTCGCGACAGCGGTACGAATTTCTTTTTCTCCAAGTTACCCGTGGGCGAATATAACTTTAAATACCGCTTACGTGCCAATATGGCAGGGGCGTTTCGAATCGGCCCGGCAACCGTGCAGTCGATGTATGCGCCGGAATTTAATGCCTATTCCGCTGGAGACCGATTGGTGATTCAGTAAATATTTTGATGGACAGTGTTATTCAATTATGAGTACTTCATATACCTCGACTGTATTACAATGAACCCTGTCAACTCAACATACAATCTAACAAAAACCAAAGACTGTCACTTATGCAACCCAAAAAAATCTTACTCCTGAGCGTCTCCGCCGGTGCCGGTCACGTGCGAGCCGCCGAGGCCATCCGCGCCTATGCAAGTACCACGGACGCCAATATGGTAGTGACACATCTGGATGTGATGGAGTATGTCACAACCAGCTTTCGCAAGTTGTACGCAGATTTTTATATCAAACTGGTCAACAACGCGCCCGCACTTTGGGGCTATTTGTATAACATCAGCAATGAGGCACAAGCCGATAGCACGATGGAAAAGCTGCGCCGCAAACTCGAACGCATGAATGCGCGGGCCTTGTTGAAAGAAATCGCCCGTTTTAAACCCGACGCGATTGTTTGCACGCACTTCCTGCCTGCTGAAATGTTAGCGCGTCTGATACGCAAAGAGGCGCTATATTGCCCGGTATGGGTCCAGGTGACGGATTTTGATTTACACCGGATGTGGGTGCATGAGGGGATGACAGGTTATTTTGCGGCAAATGAGGAGGTCGCCTTTCGTATGCGCGCCCAAGGGATTGCCGCCGATAGCATCCATGTCATCGGCATCCCCATTATGCCGTCTTTCGCACAAGCGCCTGCGCGTGAAGTCTGTGCTCGCGAGTTTGGTCTTGATCCACAGCGCACCACCTTTTTATTAATGGGCGGTGGTGCGGGCCTGGGTAGTCTGGATACGGTGGCGGCGCAACTGCTGGCGATCAACAGTGATTTTCAACTAGTGGTTCTGGCGGGTAAAAATGTAAAAGCCTTGGCGGCATTACAAGAGTTGGTTGCGCGTTATCCCGGTCGTTTAGTGGC
>JANNJI010000645.1:0-5868 GCA_031405795.1 Gammaproteobacteria bacterium | reverse complement strand
GGCGGGGGCAACAGAAAAAGGCGGGCCAGGACTGATCAATTGTTGCAATAGCGGTTGCACGGCCACAGTACTGCGCACAGGTTTATACCACTGTGCCTGCGGCTCCAACACCACACCGCCGATGGCGAGTTGTTGCAGTTGCGCACGGTATAAATAATACACGGCCAGTATCACTGCCTGGGTTACCTTGAGCCGCACGCGGGTTCCAAAACGCATTGACTCGCCGCGATCCACCACCAGCCAGACTTGCGGGCGGCGTTCTTCCAGAAATAATTTACGGTAATATTGCCCGGTGCGTGCAAACAAACGCCAGTTGATGAAACGCGTATCATCACCCGTGGCATAAGGCCGGTTATCCGCAAACTCGTAACCGCTACCGGAAAATACCGAGGTGCGCTCGCCCAGCAGCGGATGGATCAGATCACGATCAACCTGTAATTGCACGGCGCTGGGAGCGCAGGCGGCTTGATGGAGTTGTTGCAGATCGACTTCACTCAACAACGGTTGTGTGTCAGCAGGCGATGACCACCACGGATGCCTGCGCGTGTGTTGCCACCAAGTTTGGAGACGTTGCCACTTCATGATCAGGGGATCGGTACGACCTCCAGCAATTTGCGCACGATGTCGTTATTGCTTACCTTGTTGGCGCGTGCGGCAAAGCTGGGAATAATCCGGTGACGCAGGACATCGGCGGCGATTTCTATTACATCATCGGGGATGACAAAATCGCGTCCTTGTAAATACGCGTAGGCGCTGGCGCTGCGCACCATCGCCAGTGAGGCACGTGGTGAGGCGCCGTATTCTATATATCCTTGCCATTCCTGATGCCAGTCTTGCAACTGGCGGGTGGCATGCACCAGGGTGACGATGTATTTTTCCAGGGCCGGTTCAATGTGCATCTCGGCAACTTGCCGACGTGCCTCGATCACGGTGTCAGGGTGCAGGCGCGTATCGATGTTCAGATGATCCGCGCCAAAATGTAATTTGCGGTCACGCCGCACAATTTCCAATTCTTCTTCGGCATTGGGATAATCGATCACCACGTGTAATAAAAAGCGATCAAGCTGAGCCTCCGGTAACGGATAGGTCCCGGCTTGTTCCAAGGGATTTTGCGTGGCCATCACCAGGAACAACTCCGGCAAATCATGAGTGTGACCGCCCACGGTGATCTGATGTTCTTCCATCGCTTCCAATAGGGCCGATTGCACCTTGGGTGGCGCACGATTGATTTCATCGGCGAGAATGATCTCGTGAAACAATGGACCCTTTGCAAAATGAAAGGTCGCGGTCTTCGGATCAAACACATCACTGCCGGTTAAATCACCGGTCATCAGGTCGGGGGTGAATTGAATACGTTGAAATTGCGCATGCACGGCGTTGGCCAGGGTCTTTACCGCCGTGGTCTTGGCCAGTCCCGGCGGGCCTTCTAATAATATATGGCCGCCAGTGAGCAGGCCGATCATCAACCGATCCAGCATGGCCTCCTGGCCGACGATAATTTGTTTGAGATGTGTACGTACCGTGGTTAATTGTTGTTGTATCACAGCCATTGGTTTTTCCTTCTGTCACTGGGCCGATGATGAGTCATTTATGGTACGGTAAGTATATATTCAAAGGATTGCGAAGTATTGAATCATTAAATAAATAATGCATCCGCCTGATGATCTCTCCTGGCTTACCGGTTAGAAATATAGATTGACCCCTGCAAGCCAGGTGAAATCGCTCGCGGCGGGCGTCAGCCCGTATTTCAGGCCCACGTTCAATTGCAACTGCACATTCATGGCGACAGCAACTCCGAGGGTGGAATAAATCGGATTTTCACTCGCAGCCAGGTTGCGGGACATATCGGTAGCAATGTCCGTCATGGCTTTCCAGTTGTCGCTGAATTTGTGGACGACTGCCGCCGATGTGTGCCATAGGTCTTGTTTCTGGTTCAGCACGTTGTGGTTGCGCAGGTAACCGATATCAATATGCAACTCCCATGGCGTGGCCGCATAACTCACGATCACGTTGGCAAACAGATTGGTTTTACCGGTGCCGAGTTGTTTGCTTTCGTCACCGGTCGGCAGCACTACACCGGTCTTGATCCCCAGGCTCAAGTCGTTGTTGGTGTAAAAGCGCCATTTCATTCCTGCCCTGGCGTCACCATTGCCCTTGTTTTGCAGCGTGTCCTCAACCCGAACATCGTGATGCGGTAAGCTGAGGAACAGATCGAGATTGCCCAACAGACCGTGAGCAACAGACAGTTCAGTGCTCACCGATATTTCGCGCGTATTGATTGCCTTGTCATCGCCGTGTTCGACGGTCAGTTCCAGTTTCGAGCGATCACTGCCACGGGTTCCGGTATCTTCAGTGCTGAGTGGAAAGCCGATGGCCAGCGGCGGTGGTGTCGCGATCACCAGCAGCACACAGTAAAACAGGTATCGGATGTAGCGCCGGGCGCGATGACCTATGTATTTCGTCGCGGTACGCCGTGAATACCAGGGAGAAATCATGTTTTTCATGGTGTGGTTAAGTGAGCGGTGGTTTTGGTTGCGCGACGCACAACAAAGTCATCAAAGGAGGAGGCGGCATCCGCCTTCGTCCAGACGCCGACACCGCCCTCTCCGGGTAATTGCATGTCGGTGACCTCCCAGGCGTGAGTGTCGTTGAACCACCCTTGAATACGTCGGCCGTGATGGGAAATTCGTAAATGAAACCAGGTTCCTTCCGGGACGGAAAGACGTTCCGCGCTGGCCAGTTGTACGCGTTGGCCGTTCTTGACGTAATACAGACGAAAATTGTTTTCCAATGGGTTGTAGCGGGCGACATAGTAGTTATTCGCATCCTTGACACGCCAAATTAAACCACCGCCTTGATCGATGTCACCACTGTTGGCACGCACACGTACTTCCACTTCACCGTGTTTGAATTTAATCTGTTTCGACCAAAGCAGATTAAAAACGCCACGCGAAGTATCCTGGATACGTTCAAGCGTCAGTATTTTTGGTGGGCTGGGTGCAGCGGTAGCTGCTTTTACCTGCCACTGCGCCAGTGGTCCTGCGGGATCCGTCGCATCGATCTTCCAACCGGATGGCACAAGGCCATCGGCGGTTGCATCAAACGTTTCACGATGCTCAGCCGCAATGGATTGCGCTGAAACATGGGCGGTATAGGTCAGCAGTCCCGCCATCAATAATCGTGTCAATGGTTTGCGTAATGCGCCGTGTGTGGAGGTGGTGTTGCCGGTTGTTTGTGTTAAAAGGTTGATGGTCATAATCAATGGTCCTTGATAGTTGGTGAGGATATGTCTAACGAGATTACTGAAATGCCTCGGCTTCGGCTTCAAGATAGGTTATGTTCGCATTCCGCCCGGCGAGTTCCTGGTAATTTTCGAGTTTAGCGAAGCGTGATTGGTTAAGGCTCTTCAGCGCCTCCTGGATATCCATGCCTTTTTTTACCGCGTTGAGCATATGGGTACGCAGCAACACCAGATACTCTCGCGTGGAAAATTCAAAGGCAGATAACTTCGCCGGTTTGCCATGACCGGGTACGAAGGTGGCATCGCCAAACTTACGTAACTTGTCAAATACTTCAATCCAGGATTTGACGTTGCCGCCTTCTATGATTGCTGGTAGCCGTCCGCTATAGAGAATATCGCCGCCATAAACCGCGTTGTCTGCCGGGATATGCACCACGAGTGGACCGGGGGTGTGCGCGGCACCGAATTGGTGTAACTTTATGATCAGGCCGCCAAGATCAATCTCGCTATCGCCTTCTAAAATACGATCGGGTGGGTTAGGCACAAGTATACCGCCGGGTTGCAGCCCCAATGCACCTTCAATGGTTTCGGCAAGCATGCTCACCCTTTCCGCCATGCGCTTCGCCTCACTCGCCGAGGTAATAATGGTTGCGCCCTGGCGACGAAAATGTTCGTTGCCAAGAAAACGATCCGGCTGGGAGTTGGTATTGATCACATATTTCACCGGGGCCTTGGTGATCTTGGCGATCTGCTGCAACATCTCCTTTGCCATTGGTTCATGGTAGCCAGTCTCAATCACGGCGACGGCGTCTTTACCAACGACGAATCCCATGTTCATGCGGAATCCCCTGTTGTCCGGACTGGGTGCGCCATGCGGTCCTATCCAGGCATACAGATGTTCCGTTACGCGGGTGGCGGGTGGCAGAATGGGTGATGCCGCGATGGCGGGAAGAGTGGTGGCCAGTAGCATCGACTGGGCGAGGGTTAACAGCACAAGACGTTGTGTGATGAACATCATGAAAACTACTCCTGTCAGGGTTGGTCTGGAACATACCTTAGGCATTTAGCGGCGGGCATACAACTTAATGTTTTCTGAAGAAAAGTTAAGTCTGCGAAGCCTGCTGGATACTCTATAATTCAGCTATTAGTGTTTAATGAGTGGATGATGAGAGCACGTGCGCATTCTTATAATTGAAGACGAGCCCAAACTTGCCAAGGCCATCCAGGAGAGCCTGCTTGCGCTTCACTATCAGATCAGTTGTGCGGCCAGCGGTGAAGAGGGTTATTTTCTTGCCAGTACCATGGCATTTGATTTAGTGATACTTGATTTAAATTTACCGGGCCGCGACGGCATTGAAATCCTGCAAACTCTGCGCAAATCAGGATGGTTGACGCCGGTACTCATTCTGACTGCTCGTGATGGGCTTGATGATCGTGTCAAAGGTCTTGACAGTGGTGCTGATGATTATCTTGTTAAGCCGTTTGCTTTTCCCGAATTACATGCACGCCTGCGTGCACTCAGCCGTCGTGGGCGCACGGAAGAAGTCGGTAAGTTATGCTGCGGCGATCTGGAGCTGGATCGTCTGATGCGTACCGTCACTCGCGCCGGTCAAATAATTGACCTTACTGGTAAAGAGTTTGACTTGTTGGAATTTTTGTTGCGCCATCAGGGCCATGTGGTATCGCGGGAGATGTTGGCGCAGGAAATATGGGGCGAACGGGCGCGTGCTGTGCCGCTCGATAATGTGATTGATGTGCATATTGCCCGGCTTCGCGCAAAGGTGGATGCGCCGTTCAATTCATCATTGATAAAAACCCGGCGCGGGCTTGGTTTTCTGTTACAGGCGATGGAATAAGTCATGCGTATTAACACCATTCGGTTACGGCTCACATTATGGTACGCAGTGTCGTTGGCAATTGTGTTATGTGCTTTTGGTGCGGGCACGTATCTGTTTGTCCGGGCAAAACTTTACAAGCAGATTGAAAGCAAGCTGGATAGAGAACTTTTACTGATCGAGCGAACGCTTGATAAACCGCTAGATGAGTTTAAGGAACTGGAAGCGCATGCCTTTATTAATTTTTTCATGGTAGAACAAGATGGCTGGCCGATTTATATCAGTCGAGACTGGGATGCGGTGGATCTGGATTATGCGCTGCATGGCGCACCAACGGGCGTGCATTGGATATGGCGGTCACCGGCAGAGCAATATTTTCATATCAAGCGTGTTACTGTGACACGGGATCGTAATCAATACACAATGACAATTGCGCATGACAGTGATCAAATTCACAGCAGTTTGCAGCGTTTGTTAATGGCGTTGCTGATCGGTGCGCCGTTGGCGTTGATCGTTGGACTGGGTGGGGGTTATTTTCTTGCTGGTCGATCACTGGCGCCGATGCAGCACCTTGCCAGTCGCGCACGGGCCATCGGTATCGACAATCTTGCCGAACGTCTCGCGGTGCCGAATCCGCACGATGAATTGGGGCAGTTAACCGCGGTATTAAACGACATGTTTGTGCGCCTCGAAGAGAGTTTTATCCAACTCAAACGTTTTACCCAGGATGCCGCGCATGAGTTACGCACGCCACTGGCCGTGCTCCGCAGTGTCGGTGAGGTCGGCTTACAG
>JANNJI010000644.1:0-4825 GCA_031405795.1 Gammaproteobacteria bacterium | reverse complement strand
GTGATGCGGTAGGTTTCCTGGCCTTTGCCGGGATGGATCGTTTTCTGCCACCACTCAAGGGTGCACCCTCCATCAACGCGGTATTAAATTCCGTTTATGACTTGCAAGCATCCACCCATGTGCCGGATTACGCACGCGCCGCGACGGAATTGCTCAAGCGCCTGCGTAAACGTTCGCTGGTGGTGATTATTACCAATCTGCGCGATGAAGACGCGGAGGAATTACGCCCGGCGGTGAGTTTATTACGTCGGCAGCATCTGGTGATCCTGGCCAGCTTGCAGGAATGCGTCCTCAATAAAGTGGTTGAGCAACCGGTGTATGATTTTCACGACGCGGTACGACTTGCGGCGACCGATCTTTATATCGAAGAGCGCCGTTTGGCGCATGAAGAACTGAAACATTATGGCGTGATGGTACTGGACGTTGAACCGCAAATATTACCGGTGACCCTGGTCAATCGTTATCTGGATATAAAACTCAGCGGGCAATTGTAACCCGACGTAACGTTCAGTGACGGATCACTGCATCTGATTAAAGCCCGCCATCATCTCCGGCATCGCTATCAGCACGCCCATCCAAACAACCGTAATCAACAGCATAATCAGGGTAACAATTCCGGCGACTTTCCAAAATTTGCGTTGTTGCTCCAAGGCCTGCGTCATGTCTTGCGCATGGCCGGTCATCACTGCTGTGCTGATTGCCGAGCTGTATTTTGCCAAGTAGATACCCATCAACATATAGGTGATGGCACCCACCCCATAAATAGCCCCAATAACGAGAAAAATCGCCATGGGCGCACCAGCAGCCTCGCCACCCATGCTCATCGCCACACCCGCCAGGATTATGCCCGCTGTCCCCAGCAACATAAAAACCGCAAAAATAATCAACACCACGGCCACCAATAACACCCATGGGCGAGTTGCCCGTAATTGTACAAGCATCGTATCGGTGATCCCCCTTCCGGCTTTGGATACATCCGCAACAGCTGCGCGGGGAGGGGCGTAATGATTTTGCATGGTAGGTTTCCTTATCGCTAACGAGATCGAAGTAAAAACAGGTTACGGATTAAAATTGGCCGCCCATTGTTAATAGCGGTATCAAGATAGCCGCAAGAATGCCCACAACAAATAATACAATAAATATTAATGTAATGACGCCTGATAAACGCCAGAACTTGCGTTGTGCGGTCAAGGCGTCTTCCATGTCACTGGCCTGCCCGCCTTTCACCAAACGGCCAATCGCTGCATTGTATTTGAGGAGATATAAACCCAGAAAAAAATAAATGAGGGCAAACAGTCCGTAAAAGATGGCAATCGCCATCATCGGCGCCCCTTCCATACCGGATGCCGCCAGGGCAAAGGCACCACCGGCAAATATCGCCACCGTTGCAATGATCATTAATACTGCAAATACAAACAGTAAAACACCGATCAATAAAACCCAGGGTTTGGTACCGCGCATCGCCTCGACCATATCCTGGCTGACGCTACCCGAAGCACGATTGACATCGGCCACCGTCGCACCCGGCGGTGCATAATGATTCTGCATGGTTTCCTCACCTTGATTTAAAAATATGACCGACATCATATGTCAGTGTTGTTGCCGCACGCAACCTGTTCTTTGGTAATGCGGCAGATAAACCAACAAATTTATAAACACTAATATATGTCATTCATTATGGTGGACCACACGTGTTCTGCCTCGTTAACTCATCGCACGACGCAAATACTGACACCATATCGTAAACAAGTGTTGATTGATCGCCAGCACGGCGGAACGTGGTTGCAAGCTTGCGTTAAACACCGGCTCGCCGTCCAGGGTACAGGCATAACCACCTGCTTCACTGAGAATCAGCACACCGGCCGCGTAATCCCACAAATTTTGTTTGCCATGAACATACACCTGGCCACGACCCGCAGCCAACCAACACCAATCCAGGGCAACCGAACCGAAGCTGCGTTGTGATTGGTAAGGCGGGTTATTAATTAATTGTGTAGCCAGTTTGGTTGGCAGTCGTTTGTAATCCACCGTGCCGACCCGCAATTGCTCCACCTGCGCCAATGCGCTCAGATCAAATCGTTGCCCATTTAGATATGCCCCCTGCCCTTGCAATGCCGTGAAACATTCATCGCGAATCGGATCGTAAACAACACCGGCCTGAATTTTTTTATCCCATAGCAACGCCAATGACACGGAAAAAAAAGGGATACCCATGCTGAAATTCATCGTGCCGTCGAGCGGATCTAAAACCCATAAGCCTTGCGTGGTGTTATTTAACAAGCCAAGCTGGATATCCGGTAACATCTCTTCGCCAAGAAAATGGATAGAGGGCCAGGCGCTGGCAAGCGCCGCTTGCATACTCTGCTGCATCACCAGATCAGCTTGAGTGATCAGGCTGCCGTCGAGTTTCGTGTCGTGACTGATTTGTTTAAACCGCGATAATAGTTCGCGCTTGGCCAATTGTTTGGTCACCGCCGCCAATTGCGCAAGATCAGATAAACTTAACATGCGGGGATGCTGTACTTGAATATAATCAGCGGTTGAATTGGCTGAAATTATCTGCAAAACAAAATGCCATCATTAAGGCGTCTTCACGGCCGTGATGGGCGGGATAATAATTGGGTCGCAGGCCAATCTCATTAAATCCCATCTGTTGATACAGGCTGATCGCCACATGATTGGAGGGCCTTACTTCCAGCAACACCGTGTGCACATGAAATTGTTTTGCCACAATCATCAAGTGTGAAAGCATCATCTTCCCCAATCCCTGGCCACGACGTTGATGGCGCACGGCCAGGGTTAAAATATGTGCCTCACCGGCACCCAGCGACATCACGCCATAGGCCTCGATCAGCCCCGCTGCCTCGTACACCCAGCAGGCATATCCCACATTTAAACAATCGTGAAAAATGGCACGCGTCCACGGAAAATCATAGGCGGCTTCTTCAAGCTCGATAATGACATCCAGATCCGCCTCGCTCATTTGGCGTAAACCTGTGGACGGTTTAAGTACAGCGCTCATATAACGGTTCGCAAAGACAGTCGATAAAGGATTGTTACGATAATTTAGGCTGAATCCAGCCAATAACGCAAGCTTTAGTTAAGTATTTCTTGCAGGCTTTTATTAATATACAGCATGTCTTCCCAGGCCTTGCGTTTATCCTGTGGCGTACGTAACAGATAGGCGGGGTGATATGTGACGATAAGCGGCACATTAAACTCAGGAGATTGATGCTGTTTCAGCCGTAAGCGCGCAAGCGCTATGTCGGTCTGCAGCAGTCGCTGGGCAGCGATCCGGCCCAAGGCAACCAACAGCTTGGGCTGAATGAGCGCTATTTGCCGCTGTAAATACGCCACACACTGCGCGGCCTCTTCCAGCTTGGGGTCGCGATTTCCCGGTGGGCGGCATTTTAAAATGTTGGCGATGTAAACATCCGCACGTTGAATATTGATCGCGCGCAGCATTTCATTCAGTAATAAACCAGCAGGCCCGACAAACGGTTCGCCTTGACGATCTTCCTCCGCCCCCGGCGCTTCACCAATGAACATTAAAGATGCATTGCGCCTGCCGACACCAAAAACGGTTTGCGTGCGTGTTGCATGCAAATCGCATAAGGTACATTGCTGTACCTGCTGGATCAAACCATCCCAATCCAAGTTAGCTGGTTCTGCCGACATTGGCACCTTGGCAGGCACCGGTGTCACCGTTATTAGTGCAGTGTCAGCCGATGTTGTTGCAGCACGCAATGGGGCCGCCGACAGATCCCGAGATACATAGACATCCACCCCCATTGCCGTCAGATATGTCTGCTGTTTTGTATTCGCCATTACCTTATCCAAATTTCAAACGTGATCTGTCTGCGGATTAGCACGCTGCACCTTCGAGATAAGCTTGTTCAGTGCGTTAATGTAGGCCTTTGCTGAGGCAATCACAATGTCCGTATCTGCGCCCTGACCATTGACGATACGCCCCGCCTTTTCGATCCGCACCGTTACTTCGCCTTGCGCATCCGTTCCGTTGGTAATGTTGTTGACCGAGTACAATAACAATTGGCTGCCACTTGTCACCATTTGTTCAATCGCCTTGAAGGAGGCATCCACTGGGCCGCCTCCCTCCGCCGTGGCCGTGTGCTCTTTGCCATCGACCACAATATTCACGCGGGCGCGGGGTGTCTCGCCGGTTTCCGAACAAACCTTTAATGAAACCAATTGTATACTTTCATTTTCCGCCTCAAGATTCGCTTCGGTCACTAAAGCTTGTAAATCGTCATCATAGATTTCGTGTTTTTTGTCGGCAAGCTCTTTGAAGCGGCTGAAGGCTTCATTGAGTTGAGCCTCCGAGGAAAATTCAATGCCGATTTCTTTCAAACGCGTCCGAAAGGCATTACGTCCTGAGTGTTTACCTAACACCATCCGATTTGCACTCCAACCCACGTCCTCGGCACGCATAATTTCATAGGTCTCGCGACTTTTTAATACACCGTCCTGATGAATCCCTGATTCATGTGCAAAGGCATTGGCGCCAACAATCGCCTTGTTCGGTTGCACCGGGAAACCCGTGATACTGGAGACCAAGCGTGAACAATTCAAAATCTGTGTCGCATCGAGATGATTAACGTTACAGCTGAAAATATCCTTGCGCGTCTTTACTGCCATGACTATTTCTTCTAATGCGGCATTGCCGGCACGCTCGCCCAAACCGTTAATCGTACATTCCACCTGGCGTGCGCCATTTAACATCTTATCATCAGCCACCGTGAACCCCTACAACAGGTTCATACGGTGCTGACAGAGATGATGTACAATTCGTTCAGGGGAGGAGGCA
>JANNJI010000643.1:0-4700 GCA_031405795.1 Gammaproteobacteria bacterium | reverse complement strand
CCTCGAGCGATTCGCGAAGCTGTTGCCGGAGGACGCCGAGATCCACACGCCGTACGGCGCGACCGAAGCCTTGCCGGTGGCGTCGGCGGGATCGAGGTTGAAATCATGTAAAGGAGCACACCCTCGCAACCCACCGATAGTCTTCATTGTTAGACGGCCACACTGGTGCTGCACGAGCCTTCCAAGCACGTTCTAGGAGTGACCTGACTAGGACTGAATCGTTGATGAAACGTAGGTCCTGAGATCCGGGTAGCGAGAGGGTGCCAACGGATTCGCTTCGCAAAGAGAGGTCCCTCTGCGGATACGATCTTGCCTGTAACAACCGGACGATCCGATCGAAGTCAAATGTGTGCGGAGCAACTCGGACCCACTTGGGCGTTGAGCCATAGCTAATTGAGGCTTCCCCATCCTTCCCAATCGTAAGCATGCAGCCGCCATGAGGCAGGTCAACGCTGACGAAAGGCACTGGGCTATCGTGCGCGTGCGCGCCGTCGCCCACAGCGAAAAGCGCGACGGCGAATCCTGCACTGATGATTCGGTTCAACGGGGTTTGCATGCATGCTTCCTGATGCCTAACGAAGCTGTAGGAAAACCCATTTTTCAACCATACCATCACCGCCTATGTTGTCAATCATGAGCTTTTCCATCCGCATTAACATTTTTGTATGTTGTTATCCGGTTTGGGTTATTGCGTGTCTGACGTGCGGTTTCCTTGTCTTCATACCCACGCATACCGATGTAACTTGAAAATATTATGCACCCTCGGTCGCTCTCGCACGTCCTGTGCTTCGCGACATAAGAACATCCCTGTTCAAATCATCCATTGCCATTGCGTGTTGACTTTCTCCTTGCCACGCAGGCTGAATCGCTTGATACCGATCATGCTGGTGATGTTGGCAAACACGGGTTCAACAATGCCTAATCGTCGGCTATAGGTGGCGCGGCCCTCGTCAGAGTCAATCTTCTGTTTCATCCGTTCGATGACGCGGGTGTTGCGTTCTGGTGTGGTGCCGATCAGGACATTGAGTTGACGTGGCGTGCGTTGGTTTACATTTTTCAGGCATTGTCCTTTTTGAGAACATGCCGAACAGTCTTTTTCATAGGCTTGAAATGGCATGAATTGGTTATGACTGATGGTGGCGCACTTGGCTTTTAACCCCATCGCGTTTCCGGCCGGGCAGACACCGGTGTGCTTGTCGAGGTCAACGTGAAAGTCAACAAGACCGAAGCGTGCTTTGGATTTTAGCCGGTCGTGGGGCTTGTGTTCTTTGTCGTCTTTAAATCTTGGATCACGCGAGCGGAATCCCGTGTCGGCAATATAGCCATCGATTTTATTTTCCTCTAAATATTCCAGCGCCTTTTGATGGTGGTAACCGCTATCGACCGCCACTTTCGCGGCGGCCATCACATCCTCGCGTCCGCTGTTCAGATTCGCACGGAGGCCTTCGATCGTCGGTTCAAGCAAACCGTGTTCTTGGCCTTGCCCATAGGCTTGCGCCTGTACAATCACTTGATGTTTTTTATCCACCGTGGCGATACCCGTGTAACCTTGAATTGTCCCTTTGCTTGTCGTTATGTCCAGGGATGGACGGTATGCCTACAACGCAGGAGCAGTTGTGGGTCATCTTGGCCGATTTACGCACATGGATGTGCGGTATGCATGCATTGCAGGAGCAATTGCATGCCATTGTCGGTAATATTACTTTTGACTTCCGTTGCCCTTTTTCCCTGGCCTATCCGGGAGCTGGATGACGTTAAAAAACAAGCTATCTTCTCATGGGCTTTGTCGAGCGTTGCTATTGTCTGTTCGGTACGTTGCCGACGCGCATCATCACGCGGCTCATTCTTGTCCAGTTTTTTATGTTCATTGATGTGATGTTGAATTTGACGGTGGATATTGTCGCGTTTTTGTTTGAGTTCTTTAAATGTTCCTGACGTTGTACAGGACGGTACGAATGTCGCGGGAGGGCAGGAAGCCCGAAGCGACCACTCCTTGGCAGCATTGCTCGGCATTTTACAGCCGTCGATGGCAAATAATTCTTTACCCAACAAACCTTGCTCATCGCAGATCAACAAGATTTGTTCAAACACGACTTCGATTTCATCTGACCGGCTACTCACAAAATTGGCTAACGTGGTGAAGTGCGGCACGGTGTCACACGACAAGGCTTTAAAGATCACGTTGGTTTCGCAACACCACGCTATCTCGCGACTGGAAGTAATGCCCTTGGAATAGGCAAACAGGATGATCTTTAACAGAATGGCAGGGTCATACGCCGGACGGCCTTCCGCCTCGTTCTTATAACGGGGATGGAAGATCGTTATATCCAGTTGGTGCTCAATGATGTGGTTAATCGCGAACTCAAAGGTGCCGGGTTGTAATTGATCGGCATAATTAATAATGACCATCTTGCTTTGGTTTTGATCATAAGGAATGAAGTTTGGCATTTCGCAGGACTCGGTGTGGCGTTGCGCCATTTTATCAAAATTGATCGAGGTTTATTAGGTTTTTCTACAGCCTCAACGTAAAGTTGAGGGGCGCCGATAGGCGTCCCTCTTGAATGCCGGGCTAGGCATTTAATGCGAGCCTGCCCCCCTTTGTTATTGATTGACCAACTCTTTGCGTGCGTCATGTGTAAAGATTTAGTGCAACTCCAACGTCTCAGAGTATGGACGAGAAGTATTGCTGGGAGAAAGTTTATATCGGGACCCTCCCAGTGGCTCCAACCTAAATCTGTCGACGTACGGCAAATTCTTGAGAAGATTTTCGGTGACGTCGGCAATAATAGTTTTCCCAGCTTTATCGAGCGAGTTATCGTAATAGTATTCACCGTACTGGTCCGTTCCACCGTAAACAAAGTCTGGAACCGACGAGGCATCGACGCTGGGGTCGATTCTTTTACCCTCGACCTTGCAGATAAAGGGTTTATCCAAAGAAACAAGGTCATCTACGCTTATCTTGACCAGCCTGATATTCCCTGTATCCATCTGGATACCTGTCATCATCGCCAGTCCTATATTCATGAGTCCAAGTTTTGCCTGTTCTTTTTGCACAATGTTACGTATCGCAGTAATGGCCTGTGGCGATGAGCATAATTTTGCGGC
This sequence comes from Gammaproteobacteria bacterium, assembly GCA_031405795.1. Lineage (GTDB taxonomy): Bacteria > Pseudomonadota > Gammaproteobacteria > UBA6429 > Thiohalophilaceae > JACQBC01. The sequence continues at coordinate 1,595 of JANNJI010000643.1, read as the reverse complement.
TGTCTTTCTGGTTTTGGCTGCCAGGTTGCGCCAGCGCTGCGCTTCTACCTGATTTGCTGGAGTGCCCAGTCCTTCAGCATACATGCGGCCCAGCGCCAGCTGTGCCCGTCCATCGCCCGTTTTGTCAGCTGAAGACCGATAGTATTGAAGCGCACGCGGATAATACTGCGGTGCACGCAGTCCCTGTTGTTCGTAGACTTGGCCAAGGGCAAAAAGAGCTTCGGTATATCCCCGTTTTTCAGCAACATTCAGCCAGTGCTCGCCAATTTTTACAACGGATCCCGTCAGATCCATTTTAGAACCATTTTTCTGGGCGAAATCCAAATACAGATTTTCAGCTCTCCGAAATGCGAGTTTGCCGGTGATGGGTGGCAATTCATCTGTCGTGGTTCCATTTTCATTCACCAGTTCGATGTCACTGCAATCATCAAAGCCATCACCTACGAGCACGCCCGCCCATCCTTTTCCATTCGCATCCCGTGCGAGTTCAATTTCTATTTTTGCGTTGACAGAAGCCAAATGTAGAAAACCTACACTGTAGTAACCCTCCAAGGGGATGTCGATAATTTGTGTGCTCGGCAAGCCCGTTCGTTTGAATGATTTAAACGAGCCGATGACCGTAATACCAGGTGTGCCACGTGCAACGCCGTCTATCTGGGTTTGTTTTATGTGTGCCCGATGAATCCTGATTTCCAGGTCGATCTTTTCTTTACACGCACCACCCTTCATGGCACCCAACAGTATTTTTTGTACCCGACTAACAGGAAGTTCCATCTCCCCCTCTTTCATCTGCCGGAGCCTTTCCACTTGCAGCTTCTTGAGCGATGGATCTGCAGCATTTAGAAAAAAATCAGGATTAGAAAAAAAATCAGGAATTTCTGAGTAGCGGATATGTGCAACTTTCTCTCCTGAGAATTGAATCGTCAACTTTCCATTTACTAGCTTGTTTGGGGGGACCACGGTTTTATAGACATCCGATTCATATCCCCACACCTCAAATTTTGTGACGGTTCTTGGTCCAATGAATGATGTTTCTGTATGTTCCGTTAGTAAAACAGGTGCTCCCAATATCGTAAGAACTTGATCTTTGGTCGTCACATTTACCTTTATTCCCTGCATTTTTTGATAATAGGGATTATTGATCCCAATATAATTGGGGTCATTAGCTATTTTTTTAGCTTCTATAGCTTGTTTAACTTCACTCACAAAGTTTGTCAGTGCGCATCCACTCAGTAAATAAATGAATATTGCGATCACACTAATTTTAAGTACCATGACGGATTCCTGAATAAGATGAGGCCAAATTTAAAGGTGCGGCCTATTCACCAAATGCATATATTTGACATTTGCAACATGACAATCACAAGTAGCCTAACGTTTTGCTGTGCCGCGTCGGCCACGGACACAACAGGAAACATAGTGCGCTGTCTCCGGTGTCGGCACGAGCAAAAAGTTAGGACGCATTTTCTCCACCTTTTCGCCTTGCGGAGCTGTGCTCGGCGATGAACTACCTTCGCGACGCTAAATAACTGTTCCTGAAAGGTGTCCACTTACCAGAGTACCGGAATAAACCGCCCCGGTTTGTCATTTCGACC
>JANNJI010000642.1:0-2830 GCA_031405795.1 Gammaproteobacteria bacterium | reverse complement strand
ACACGCAGAAGCAAACAACAATAAGGATATAAGGATGATCCGTTTCATGATGCGCAGATCCTTTTACTTTGGGGTTACAAATATACGCGGATCGGCTTTATCGGTGGCCCAGATGCCCCCTTTTTCCTCACTGGTGATAATATTAATAGTGATCGATTTATCTGGATCATAATATGCGTAACGCGGTTCATTTTTATTGTACATCCGGGCCGGATTTTCCCTGTTAATCACCGCAAGCCGCTCGTCTTGCATTGATACTTCTACTCCTGGCTTATGTCCGGGGGTAAAGCGGGTGTGGCCGAATTCGTGGTGGATCATTGCAAGGGGATCGACCGTATCTCCAGTTTTTAATAGGGTGGTAAGAGGGAACCCGGACGGAAGTGTAATAAAATTTGTACTCCCTTTTGCCCCATCGCTATCGAATCGTCTCACTTGAAACAGCTCCCTGTCGGGTATGCGGATCTCCCGTAAGATATTTTGAATCATCACCGCGCCATATTCCGTTTTGGAATAGACCTGGAAGGCTTGATAGGCTTTTGTATAGATGATACCGGCTTTCGGCCAAGAAAAATTAATATTATCTGCAAACATATCGTTTTCGACATAGAAGTGTTGTTTGACGAATTTAGTAAAATTATGGTCACGGTTGTTCATTGTCGGTACTTCGTTCGCGTTCGCGATGCCCAGTGCCGTGGCTATCGCGCCGGGTGTACACATGTCCACGAACTTATCGCAATAAATTTTTACCCGCTGGACTCGCAACTCCTGCTCTGTTTTAATTGCTGCCTTCACCTCTGCCATATTGAATTTCCTTATTTTGATCGTTGGACTGGAGGGAGCATAAGCCCCGATTATTCTGACGTCAAGACGAAGCTTCGCTGCTTGTTGCAGAACGCGGTAATTGTCAGCGTAGTTGTCGCCTGATTCCAGCGTGGTGGGAATCGCCGCCTTTTTATCCTCGTTGCACTGACATATGTATTGGTTGGTATCACTTATGCCGGATGAAATGAAACAATGCCTTTTTGTCATCCACCATTTTGTAACGGGGGTCGCTGTGAATGAGGATTAGATCACAGTTACATTGCGTGGGCGGTCACAGTAGGTGCGGTGGGTGGCAGGCAAAACAGATCATCACGAAGAGACAGGCCGGTGGCCGTCGGCGATCCTCAGTAGCGGATAACGGAAGGCTTCCCCGGAAATGAAGGGAACAGCGACAAGGGGTGCCGTGCCACTGTATCTGACCACGGGCCAAAGTGATCGCTTGCCGACAAAGGTACCATTAATAGTAATATTGTACTATTATCATTTCAAGAAACATTTTACCTTTGTGATTTGTTGATAATTCTTAAAATTATAAGCGTTTAACGAGCAGTCTCACAGTACTGAGCAATTAACCAATTGGAAGGAGTGCGCTATGAAACATTCTAAATTACAGATTGCTGACGAATATTCGATTTCAAACCACTTTAATGATGACTATGAACAGTTGAGTACGGATTACCATGCGCAGACACGCTCGCTCTGGTTCTATATGAAAAGTCAACCACGTCCTTGTTTTAGCTGGCCATTACTGAACGATTTACAAAAATTATTTAATAAGATTGACACCTACTCAGATACCCCGCATCCGGTTGAATATGTCATTGCCGCATCGGGTGTCGATGGGGTATATAACCTTGGTGGTGATTTAGAAAATTTTATACACTATATCCGAACGGTTAACCCGGAAAGATTGCGCACCTATGGTTATGCGTGTCTTGAATTGGGGTATAAATGCCATCAGCAATTTCATCGCGGAATCACAACGGTGGCATTAATCGAGGGTAGTGCTTACGGCGGTGGTTTCGAAGCGGCGCTCTCCTGCAATATTATTATTGCCGAAGAGTCTGCGCAGGTATGTTTCCCGGAGATCACGTTTAATTTATTTCCTGGTATGGGTGCGTACTCTTATCTGATACGCCGTGTGGCACCGCATGTAGCGGAAAAAATGATCACGTCCGGACGTGTGTATACGGGGCGGGAATTGTATGACATGGGTGTCATTGATCATTGCGCGCGCGATGGCGAGGGACATCAGGAAGCGTTGAGTGTAATTAACCAACATCGTCGGCAACAACATGGACGTGGGGCAATGCATAAGGCCCGCGAGGTTGTGCAACCGGTGTCACTGACAGAGTTGAAACATGTGACTGATATCTGGGTCGAGGCCGCACTGCGACTGGATGACAAGGCATTACGCGTCATGGAACGGTTTGCAAATGCCCAGCAAAAGAGAAAATTCGAAAAACGGGATAATATGTCGATAAACCTGGTTGCTTAAGTCGATGATAGGTCGTTGTTGTCGCCGACGGACTTTAATTTGTGCGCAATTCGCCACAGCGCGAATTGCGCACGGTGGAAGGCGTGATTGATTTGATTGGCCAGATCGGCGCCTTCATCCTCAAAGCGTTCTTTTGACATTCTTGAGGCGACATTGAGCAGCTTATAGAGTTGGTTGGCACCCAGGCTACCGGCGGGACTTTTAAAGGTATGGGCAGTGTCTTTAAACGTGACATACTGCTTTTGTTCAACGGCTTGCGATAGATCACGCAAAAGTAACTGGCCATCCCTGATAAAACTGGTCACGAGGTCGTTGAAATAGTCTTCATCATCCAGATAATATTGAATACTTTCAATATTAACGGCCTCCGGCAAATTCGGGGGCTCGGTATTTATGGCGTTTTTATTAATAAGATCTGGTTTAGGTATCGTTAATGGTTTGACGATCCCGACGATGGCATTTAACAGGTCATTAGGGCGCACCGGCTTGGTCATGTATTGATCGACACCC
>JANNJI010000641.1:0-5442 GCA_031405795.1 Gammaproteobacteria bacterium | reverse complement strand
GGCGGTGTTGTACTGACTAGCGCTGTGGCAATTGCCTGCACCTGGGTGGGCGTTAAAGTGCTGAGCGTGCCCATGACGTTACCGGCGTTGGCCGTGATCGCAGCCTGGATCTGCGTCGCGGTACGATTCAGTTTAGTGCTGGTTGCCAGCGGATTATGACAAGCTGCGCAGTTGTTCGCGTACAGAGTTGGGCCGTCAGTTGGTGGCGGCACAATCGCATTAATGACGACGACGGTACTGGCAACACCAGTTATGTTATTGGCATCCTGCACCGCAAGCGTGATTGTGTATGAACCCGGTTGCGCATAGGTATGACTGATCGTAGGGATGACCGCGGTTGCCACAGGAGAGCCGTCACCGAAATCCCAGATATAGCGAACAATCGCGGTAATATGTGTTGAGAGCGAGGCATCAATGCTCACCGGTTGGCCCTCGGTTCCAGTATACGGACCACCTGGATTAGCCACCGGTCTCATCACACCACCAACCGTAATATCTCGGAATGTGGTATGCGTGAGGTTATCGCTATCGGTAACGGTCAAGGTGACCGTGTAGACACCCGCAGTGCTGTAGCTATTTATAGCATGTGCGCCACTCGCGGTTTTGCCATCACCAAAATTCCACGCATACTGGTTGATGATGCCATCGGGATCGTAGGAAGCCGAACCATCAAAGCTAACTGTGGCGCCGACCTGCGCCGTCAATGGCGCACGAATCACCGCGGTGGGTGGCTGTGGAGCTGCATTCGAAACAGTTATGGTAGTAGCGGAGTTAGCAACCCTGTCGCCTGTGCTGTTGCTATCGGCATTGGTTGAGAGACCTGCACTATAAATAGTATACGAACCCAGGGCAGTCGGGGCTTGCCAGGAAAAATTCCAAGAGACGGTTCCGCCAATGGCGGCGGCTCGTGCGGTGTGGGTAATTTCGCCAGCTTGCAGCTTGGTATTGGCAACTGCACTGATCAGCGTACCCGAACTGGCGCTGATATTCAGGCCACCTGAATTCTGTTGACCACCGGAAATGGTCAGTGTGTAATTATTGACGGTACCGGGCTGAACAACCACGGGTCCACTCAGGTTAATGGACGGTACCGTACCACCTGAATGACAAAGTGCACAGCTGTTCCCTGTGTTAGTCGCTGGATTACCTGAGTAACCGCTGATACCACCACTAAATCCGAAAACCTGTTGGCTGGTGGCCAAGATCAGTGCAAAGATAATGACGTTGGCAAGACTATGTACTTTATTCTTCATGATACCTACCCCTATTGCTATTTTTTCACAGAGGCAACGTTAGACATCGTCATCGCATAGTTCCCGCTACTTGAGGTATCCCTCTCCTGGCTAAGACTTACGTACTTCGCGCCTAACACACACTACATCTTCATTGCCTTTTTACTCTCATCTCACCCGGCATCATATGATCTGGATCAAGTCAGATTCTGGTTTTTATAACCAGTTGTCTTGCGATTATTACCTTTGCCCCTGATCTGCACTTTGCTCATGGTGCATTAATGCATCCAAATGCCTCTCAATCTCAGCAACAAATCCCTGGTACTGTTCCTCATTTTTATAATGCGCTAACTCCTTGCAGGCACTGCTTGCTATGTTGGCATGCATTTTGGCGTTATGGTTGTCGCCCTGTCTGGCATACCGTAGCGCCGCATAAATATGTTCCCAGGTGCTGTGCTCAAGTTTTTCTTCAATGCCAGGATGTAAGTCAACCCCACTGCTTCTGGCCTTAAAATAGCGTGACAGTTCTCCGACATTTTCGCTATTCACCACATACGGATCGGCAGCCAGGTATTTTGCATGTGTCGGCGCATGAGTAGTTGCATCTGCCAGCGTTGAAGGATCAACAGTATGGGATACGTCAGGTTTTGCCTTAACTTTATCAATAATCTTATCAACGGATTCCAACAAGGAGGACTTAATGTCATGGGCAGAGGATTTCGTGCCGTGATAGGATTGTTTATGATAGCGGTCCATGCGGATATGCAATACATTCAAGACCAGCCTTGAATAGATTTTTTGCAATTCCCGAATAAACGCACTGTAGAATAATATATTTTTCATCGCAGTTGGCTGAATCCGGGCACAGATTACTCCTTCGCCTCCTTATATTCCTTGTTGGGTAGCGAGGACGCTGAAAAGCACGTTATTGTGACCCAATAATGACATAACATTCTCCCAAGGCCCAATACGGTATTACTCGTTGAACTCTTGTAGTTGAGTTATACACCTAAAATAATCACACACAATACGCAGTGAAGACTATTCTTTATTTGATTGATCTCCATCAATATTTTTATTCGATTGGCTCAATAGGTATCCAATCTCACAATCCTTTACTACATTGGTAGGTTATACTAATCACTAAATAGATCGATATCTGCGATACCGAATATACCAACAGGCCCGGAAGCCCATGACGAGTTCATTCCTGCACACACTTAACTTCACCTCATCTTATTTATTTTCCCGTGCAGGCCTGCTGGAATCCGCACAGAAGCACACACTGCTGACCGTTACCTGTGCCGCCTTATTAACACTGCTCAGTGCCTGCACTGAACAACCCAACAAAAACCACACAATAGCTCCTGCCACTGATACACGAACTTCCATCCGGTTGGCGGTACTGGGTGATTCGGATAGTCACTCCTATGGTGATCGACTCTGGTTTCCGGAGGGTTCCGCGAAAAGAGGCGGGGCGTACCGACGCACCACCTTGCAGTGGACAGAAGTGCTGGCCAGATTGCGTGGGGCAGAAATCAATCAGGGTACCTGGGGAGTCTGGGGCACATCACCACGTGCCGCGAAGCTGGTATCGTTTCTTGGTATTCACTGGCGCAGCCCGGAGAAAGAAGATCATGAATACAACTTCGCATGGGCTGGCGCGGAGTGCAGCAATCTGACCGAAGGTATACGTGCCCAGGTGCATCAATTGCTGCACCTGATGGCACAAGATCCAAATGGCTGGAAAGGGGGCGTGGTACAGTTGCGTATCGGTATTAATGTATTAGGAACACGCGAATTCCTCAATCGCAGTGCACAGAATGGCTTGAGTCCGCAAATACACTCAGAAGTAAATGCATGCGCAGAGCCAATTGCAACATCCGTCCGTCTGCTGCGCCAACAACATCCAGAATTATACATTGTACTCGTTGGCATTCTTGACAACTCGGATTGGCCTCCCTATTTCCAATACTGGCAAAGCCCACCTGAGCAAAGTAATATCACAACTGTGCTGGATACATTTGATAATCAGTTGCGTGAGTTGGCGGCGGCAGACAAACGTGTCGTGTTTTTTGATGACCGTAAATGGTTCAAACGCTACTGGAGCGGTCGCGACGCGAATGGCAAACCGAACTATAAGGCCTTTGCAATTGTTCCGGGATTGAACATCAGTAACACCCAGGGCGATTCGCCAGAGCATGCCGTATTACAGGATGGCCACGGCGGCACGCTGCTTAATGCGCTATGGGTCCGGGATTTTATTGATTTTATGAATGTGGAGTTAGGCACAAACATCCGGCCTGTTTCGCAAAACGAGCTGGTGGAATTCTCGCGCGCGCTCATGCCTAAAAAAAATGATAATTAGACAAGCCATTAGTATTGGCTACTTTTCTCTATTAATCCCGCATGGATAACTTAATCAACTGGCTCCATCCAAACCAGCATCAACCATTACAGAGTAACGCTGTGCATGTTTGGTTTTATCCTCTCAATTTGACGCCACCGTGTCTGGACCAACTCATCCAATTACTGGACACTGAAGAACTCGCCCGCAGTGAGCGCCTGATTCATCTCGTTCACCGCCAGCGTTTTATTGCCGCGCATGGGTTTATGCGTAGCGTGCTGTCGCGATACACGCAACAAACAGCTAACGATCTGCTGTTCGCCAAAGCTGAGTACGGCAAGCCTCGCCTGGTGAATAACGCTGAGTTGCACTTTAATCTGAGCCACTCACAGGATATGGCAATGCTGGCTATCGCCAGCGCACCTGTTGGCATCGACATAGAATACATGGACAGAAAATGTGACTGGCTAGCGATAATGCAGCGTTTTTATACTGCACCGGAAATACACAAAATTATGTCATTACCCCCTGCATTGCAACAACATGCATTTTTCCAGGTATGGACACGCAAAGAAGCTTACATGAAAGTGACGGGCAAGGGATTATATCTATCACCCAACGAGTTCACTGTCAGTGTGCCGCCAGAGGCCGCTGCGCTGCTTGACCTGGATTCAGGATTGAATATCACACAATGGCAAATGTACGACATTGTGTTGCCTGCTATGGCTAAAGAATATTGCGCCTGCTTATCCGTTGCCGGTTCTGCCAGCCAGGTCGTGACATTTATGTATACATTGTCTACTTGATGGGGATGTTTACTAACTACCTGGTGAAGTAAAAACCGTGATAGACCGCGCCATTGTAGGCATCATAAAAAGGAATATCACAAGACTTGCTTTCATTCAGCCAGGAGTCCTTAAGTATCCAACCCGCAGCGGTTAATGAATTGATGAAGGATTCTTTATGGGCAACACGATAGGGGCACACCGCAGTACCGATATGGTTCAGCGTCACGAACTCGTGACGATCATGCAACGGAATCATGTTAATAATGAGGTGTTTGGGAAGCCGCTCGTATTGCTGTAATATTTGCACGAGCGGGCTGTCGATGTACTGTTGTGACCCGGATACGATCATAATATCACAGCCGTCGCCATCCTTGCTTGAATCTGTAAAATGCAGATGCTTCTCCTGACAACTTGCCGCAATTGCTTTTCCTTGCCGAACCACTTCGGGCACATCAAAAACGGTCCACGCCCGGTCACCGAAAGTAATATAGCGGCTGAAGGTATAATAAAGAAACCCGACGTGCCCGCCATAATCAAAAACATGTGAGTTGGCGGACAACGTACGATCCAGCCAAAACAATACAGGGTAATCCCATTCTCTGATCGCGGCCATGTTTTTTTGATACATGGCTGACGAGTCCGGATTGTTATATCCCAAAGTAGTATTCCCCGTGATAGCACTTATTGCTTCACTAAAACTTGAATAAATCCCTTTGAACAAATTACGCCGACGATTTGCATAGAACATCTTTTCATAGCGCCGCTTAAGCATTGCTGCAACGAATGGCAATTTTTTAACTTTGGTCTTCAATCCGCTCATATATTTATTCCGTCATAGTTCATGATCTGGTTAAGTTACCTGGCAGCATACTTATTTGATATTTTTAATCCAATGTATAATTGATTCGAGCAAGACGCTTTTATCATTACGAAGTGTATATGTATGGTTTGCTCGCGGCATATATTTGACTGTCACATTTTCCATGAAGGCATGTTCGTGAAATGCATCATTATATTGGTCCGCATAATTGTAGTATTCATATACCCCGCCAGTATATACATAGAGACATTTCAC
>JANNJI010000640.1:0-1466 GCA_031405795.1 Gammaproteobacteria bacterium | reverse complement strand
GCAGGAAATTTATGTGCCACCGCCCAGCGCGGTGCACGCGAAACAAAACCCAATTGTTGTTGTTGCACAAGACTATCAACTTTATACACTACACCATCGATGTCGTAATCCAAGCCGTTTCGTTTTTGTTGCAGCGCGGTAAAATAATCCAAACACCCCTGCGCACCCTGCACAACTTTGATTTCTGGATTGATGCGCAAACCCCATGAACGTAACTTTTCCAACATTACACTGTGTTGTGTCGGTAAAGTCCCATCTTGTATCTGCCCCACCCCATAACTGTAAAAGGCCAACGGCCGCGTTGCGGTGATCCGTGGATCCAATTGACGCAAGCTGCCGGCAGCGGCGTTGCGTGGGTTGGCGAAGACTTTTTCATTTTTGGCTTGTTGTGCCTTGTTCAGCGCCATAAAACCGCTCTTGGTCATCACCACTTCGCCACGCACCTCAAGCACACGCGGATAATCAGCACCCTGCAACTTTAACGGGATGCTGTGGATGGTGCGCACATTCTGCGTCACGTCTTCGCCGGTATAACCATCACCACGGGTAGCACCTTGTTTAAGCACGCCATTCTCGTACAAAATGCTGATAGCCAGGCCATCCAGCTTTGGTTCCGCCGTATAGGTTACATCATCAACGTTCAGCCGTTCACGCACCCGCCGATCAAACTCCTCCACCTCCATGGCGGCAAAGGCGTTGTTCAGCGATAACATCGGGACAAGATGTTTGACTTCGCTGAATTCTTTTAATGCACTCGCGCCCACCCGCTGGGTCGGCGAATCCGCCGTGACTAATTCAGGGTGTTGTTGTTCGAGGTTTTGTAATTCACGCAATAAACGATCATATTCACTGTCCGGTATCTCCGGATCATCCAGTGCGTAATAACGGTAATTGTGGTAATTGAGGGTGTCGCGCAATGAGGTGATCAGCGCCGCGTTATCTTTTTTTGTTGTAGTCTTCGAAACCATTGTTACGCGTCACTCAGCCCTATTCACTGCCTGGACCCAGGTCCCAGCTGCGACATTTTTTGTTTGAACCGGAATGCCTCAATCTTTTCCTTCAGGTAACCAATGGATTGTGGCGATAACACATTACGTGACTCATCACACAGATCACCTTGTAACAAGTTCGCCAGCTCTTTGCCCTTGTCCAACAGCATATCCAGCGCCGCACGCGGTTCCAGCAGTCCTGGCAGGCGCATGAAGATTACCAGACCCGGCGTATCAAAGGTCCGTAGCTTGTCGAGCTCAAAAATGCCAGGTTCAACAATATTGGCAACGCTGAATATCGCCTGCCGGTTATTCCTGTTATTGGGATCCAGGTAATGAAAAATGCAGCAACTCGCGATTGAATACGGCGATCTCCGCATTTTTCATTACCTGGATCCAAATAACAGAAATAACCGGCAGGCGATATTCAGCGTTGCCAATATTGTTGAACCTGGCATTTTTGAGCTCGACAAGCTA
>JANNJI010000639.1:0-4133 GCA_031405795.1 Gammaproteobacteria bacterium | reverse complement strand
GATCTGGTTGAAGTACAAACGCGCATCCGCAACATGCTGGAAGTGCGACTGCTGTACAAGCAACTCGAACAGTACAATCAGCTGCTGGAACAAACAGTATTAGAACGCACCGCTGAACTGCGCGAAAGCGAATTGCGCTTTCGCCGTTTATCCGAATTGGCCTCCGATTGGTACTGGGAACAGGACGAAACCGGGCATTTCACCAAGGTTTACGGCCCGGTACTGGAGATGCTCGGTATCCCGGTTACTTCCTTATTGGGTGAAATCAAAGAAAAGCAAGTGACACGCTGGAATGAAGCCGAACGCGCCGCGCTCGAAGCAAACATGGCGGCGCGACGGCCATTTTTAGATTTTGTCTACAGCCGGATCAATGCCGATGGTATGCACCAATATTTTCAGGTCAGCGGAGAGCCGATGTTCGACACCTCCGGCCGCTTTACCGGTTATCGCGGCATAGGCAAGGATGTGACCGATATCATGCGCGATATTCACCACCCTAATGCGGCAAAAAACGACAGTATGATCGCCTCCTAAACCCTTGCAACTGCTTATCCCCTCGTTTTGTTAATCCGGTTTTTTACCTCTGCTACGTTCTGTTTTATTTAACGCAGGCAATCCACTGCGGTAGTCAAAAAAGAGCAGGATCGTTTGCTGGGTGATGGACAACATCATCACCAGACACTTGCCATCGCCCGTCACGGTTAATCCCGCGCCCTGCTGCACCCTTAGCAGAGCGCAGAAACGCGCGAAAGTACGAATCCAGGGAGAGATTCAGTACGACTGCATCAGGAATAGCAACCACGTTGCCAAGAAATCTTCGCTGCTAACGGTTGAACGGTATCTACATTCAACACCCCAGATTTCTCGGACCTCGCGTCACGTTGTTCGCGACTCGAAATGACAGACAAAAATGAACCTCATCTTTTGTCATCCCCTCTGTTCCTAATTCCTGTCCCCCTTATTTAATAACGTTTCATGCGATCAGCATATTGTTTCCCCCCTTTGTAAAAGGGGGGTTAGGGGGGATTTGCACTGTGCGCTGAGAATAAAAGCCCCCTTTTCAAAGGGGGAAGTGGTTCGTTGCTACCACCCAATGTCGACTATTGTCATCACGAATATTTAGCCCGGTATTCACGCGCGACACAGCGATCCGTTATCTTAAGTTATAGCATACTGTTGTATGACAAATATCGTGCCGCTGTCTCTGGTGAGTGAATCAGGAGTTGGTTACCTCTTTGTACGGCACCGTACAGAGCTCGTGGGGTGTTTTACGGTTTAATGTTCCCTCGGCATGGTATGAAGCGAGTATCGAAGAAGCATTCTACGACAGCGCAAAGGAGATGGTTATGAATCGTGATATTGTTGAAGGCAACTGGAAACAACTCAAAGGTAAAGTGCAAGCGCAATGGAGCATCCTCGTTGGCGATGATCGCGGCGTGATTGCGGGGAAACGTACACAATTAGTCGGCGAGCGGCAGTTGGCGTACGGTGTTATCCGCGCAAAAATGAAGGCGGCGATGAGATCCCACTCGCCAGCACGTTTGATGTCATCCGACCGTACGGCTCGAGTCATCTGACACCCACTGCGTCAGCCTTGACAACTCATACATTTGATAACTATTGAGAACCTGACAATGAGCGGAAACGGATTCCGAAAAGGTAAACCCCCTGCTCCCGACATTGCGTTTTCCGATGGCCTGCCACTGCCCGGGTCGATACACAACGACACCGCAGAACTGCGGGCGCAATTACAGCAATCGCACGAGGCGCTGGCGGAACTCGTGCAGGCGCTGACGGCGTGCAAACAGCATTTAACCACCGCACAGAAAAAACTGGTGACGCTGACAGTAACCAATACCAATTTCCATCGCAAATTGACCGGAATAGAGCGCAAGGCGGCGACCACGAATCACCTCGCCTATCACGATGCACTCACCGGCCTGCCCAATCGCCGTTTGTTACAGGATCGGCTTAGCCAGGCGATCGCGCAGGCGGCGCGGCGGAAAAAGCGTGTGGCACTGGTGTTCTTCGATGTGGATGGATTCAAAACAATTAACGACACCCTTGGACATACCGGTGGCGACAAGCTCCTGCAAGGCGTGGCACAGCGTTTATGCGACTGTCTGCGTGCCGCGGATACCGCCTGCCGCTACGGTGGCGATGAATTCATCGTCATGTTGCCGGAACTTGATGATGAACAGAACACGGCGGTCGTGGAAAACAAAATCCGTACGCTGTTAGCCGCGCCTTACTTTATCGATGGCAACATGATTACCGTCACGCTCAGTATCGGCATCGCCGTTTACCCTGTGGATGCAAAAGATCACCACGAATTAATAAAACTGGCCGATGCCGCGATGTATAGCAGGAAGGCGAATGGCGGCGCGGTGCCGATTGTAAAAGAGTTGATGGTCACCAATTAACACGCGGGCAGCGCACAGATTGAGAATGTGCGACAAGGAATAGAAATTGTACCGCTATTACCGTATAACATCCGTCAGGCATGATCGGCGGATTATGGGTAAGCAGTAATCCTGCTCATCTGAATTATCATCAGTTTATTTATTATTAAGGAATAAAAACATGCTCGAAACTATTGCTGTTATATTGATTATCCTATGGCTGCTTGGCCTGGTCTCCTCGTACACCGTGGGTGGATTCATTCATATTCTCCTGGTTATCGCGGTCGTGGTGATTTTGGTGCGCGTCATTCGCGGCCGTCGCCTGTAACAGCCATATAGGTTTTTATGTCACGCGGTGCCGGGTAAAACGGTCCGGCTGTTAACGGTTTCAATTTTATCCGGCAGCCGCGCCGCTCATGGATAAACACAACTATATTTCAACTGGAGCAGATAAGATGAACGCAATTAGAATATTGGCTATCGTGCTGATCGTGGCTGGTGGTCTGGGCCTGATGTATGGCAGTTTTACTTACACCAAGGACACGCATCAGGCCAAGCTGGGCCCGTTCGAGATGTCGGTTAAGGACCGGGAAACAGTCAATGTCCCGGTTTGGGCTGGCGTCGGGGCAATCGTGGGCGGGCTGATCCTGCTTTTTGTTCGCAAGTAGCATTCAGTCCCGCCGGATCGGCTCACGTGGACAAAGAGACTTTGGCCTCTGATTGCGTGAGCGCAGCCCGCACAATCTTGACTAATGCTTCCGTCTCAAAAGGCTTATGGAGGTAGGCGAACACTTCACCGCTGAGTGACTCTATATATGTTTCCACGCCGGTATAAGCGGTCAGCATGACAATCGGTATATTTTTGGATTTTTTGTTATCTTTGATTTTCCTCGACACCTGCAGGCCATCCATCCCCGGCATCATCAGGTCCAACAGAACGAGATCCACGGTCTGTTTTTTTATTTTCCGCAGCGCGTCTTCCCCGTTTATGGCACTGACCACCGCGTAGCCTCTGGGTTCAAGGATGTTTTCAAGTAATTTAAGGTTCGCCGGTTCGTCGTCGACACACAGAATAACCGGCTTATTCAACGCTGCGGTTTCATCCGGAAGAATGTTTTTTACAACCTCAATGAATTTTCGCGTATCGATGGGCTTTGTCACGTATTCATTAAACCCCGCTTCCAGGGCCTTCTCCCGGTCACCCTTCATGGCGAACGAGGTAACGGCGATCACCTTGAGCTTGCTCAGCTCGGGTGTTTTGCGCAATTCGTGGATCACCGCAAAACCACCCATCACCGGCATCTGCAGATCAAGCAGGATCAGATCAGGCATGTGCTCTTTGGCCATGGCCAACCCGGCTGCTCCGTCAGAGGCCTCCAGTAACTCATAACCGTGATACTTCAGTATCTGGCGCATCAGGATACGGTTTTGCTCGTTATCTTCGATCACTAATATTTTCTTAGACATCTTTTTTCTTCCTCTGTTTAACTGGAATAACAAATGCGAACAGGCTACCGACACCAAACTCGCTCTCTACCCATATCCTGCCACCGTGTAGTTCAACTAATTTTTTGGTGAGGGCAAGTCCAAGTCCGGTACCTTCATATTTTTTATCATAGACCGATGCCAATTGCGAAAACTCCACAAACAGTTTCGAAATATCTTCCTGTTTGATGCCGATACCGGTGTCCCTGATGCTGATCTCGATATCCTGAGCGCCATTAATTTCTT
>JANNJI010000638.1:0-1989 GCA_031405795.1 Gammaproteobacteria bacterium | reverse complement strand
AAACGGCCGGCTGTGCGCGATGAGTTGCGCATAGCGTGTGGCGCGCGCCACACGCTCGGGATCGAGCGGCCGAGAAAGATCGAGCGCCCTGTGCCGTTTGGCGAAGGCAAAGCCCTTATGCGACGGCAGCGCGGCGAGGATTTCCTTGCGCGCCCGCTGAAGCAGACTTTCCATCACTTGGGCGCCACCACGTGTGCCACATCCAATATCTGCATATAGGCCTGCCACGTATCAAAATAATAAAAGGCATCCATGCCGATGATCAGACACAAGGTCTGTTGTGGATACTCAGCGTGCAGGCTTTGCAAGGTATCAATCATGTACGACGGGCCACCACGCTGGATTTCGCGGGTGTCAATCACAAAATCATCCTGTTGTTCCAGCGCCGCCCGCAGCAGTGCCAGACGTTGTTGGGCATCCGCCTGTGGCGCGGCACGATGAGGGGGACTAAAACAGGGAATAAAACGCACGTGCTCTAACTGTAACGCCTGTTTGACTTCCAACGCGGTGCGCAAATGTCCAAGGTGAATAGGATCAAACGTGCCACCGAAAATGCCAATCATGGGTGAAAGTAACAAGAAAAATAAAATAGCATATTTATGGGTACCCCGTACATTCCATGCTAAATCCCATCCGTATGGTCACACGTACCTCGCCACTTATTTTCTGACATGGCCATCGCCGATCACAATATATTTTTGTGAGGTCAGACCTTCCAGTCCTACCGGGCCACGGGCGTGAATCTTGTCGGTGCTGATACCAATTTCGGCGCCCAGACCATATTCAAAACCATCGGCAAAGCGTGTGGAGGCATTGAGCATGACGGAGCTGGAATCCACTTCGCGTAAAAAACGTTGCGCCCGGCCAATATCTTCGGTAACGATCGCGTCGGTGTGTTGTGAACCATGACAATGAATATGTTCCATTGCATCGTCCACGCCATCCACCACTTTCACCGCCAGGATCGGCGCCAGGTATTCGGTATCCCAGTCTTCATCCGTCGCCGCCTTGATCCCTGACAGAATCGCCTGGGTTTTTGCACAGCCGCGCAGTTCCACACCTTTTTCCTGATAGAGCTTGGCCAACTGTGGTAACACCATCTTGGCAATGACTTTATCCACTAATAACGTTTCCATCGTATTACAAGTGCCATAACGGTGGGTCTTGGCATTCATCGCGATCTTCACCGCCTTGTCCAAATCTGCCTTGCCATCAATATAGACATGGCAAATCCCGTGCAGGTGTTTAATCACCGGCACGCGCGCCTCCGCGCTGATGCGCTCAATCAGGCCTTTGCCGCCGCGCGGTACGATCACATCGACGTATTGCGACATAGTAATCAAATGCCCGACCGCCTCGCGATCCGGCGTTTCCACCACTTGCACTGCGGTCTTGGGTAAACCCGCCGCGTGTAAACCCGCATGAATACACAAACCCAGGGCTTGATTTGAATGTAAAGATTCAGAACCACCACGCAGGATCGAGGCATTGCCCGACTTCAAACACAGGGCCGCTGCATCCACCGTTACATTAGGCCGTGATTCATAAATAATCCCGATGACACCCAGTGGCACCCGCATGCGGCCGACCTGAATACCCGAGGGCTGATACTTGAGTTCGGCAATCTCACCGATGGGATCCGGCAATGTCGCCACTTGCCGCACACCCTCAGCCATGGCGGCAATACGTGCGTCATTTAATTCCAGCCGATCCAGCATCGCGGCATCCAGGCCCTTGTCGCGACCGGCAGCCATATCGCGTTGATTGGCCGCCAGCAAGGCGGGTTTTTGATCCTCAATCGCCCGGGCCATGGCTAATAACGCCGCGTTTTTATCTTTGGTGGTGGCGCGTGCCAACACACGTGATGCCTCACGCGCCTGTTTGCCCAATTGGGTCATATACTGTTTTACATCGAATTTCATGTCCATCACAACACCGTTAGCCTGCGTTTCTAAGAGACGGCTTACCCGCCACCGTTACTGTTAATTC
>JANNJI010000637.1:0-2122 GCA_031405795.1 Gammaproteobacteria bacterium | reverse complement strand
CGGGGGGTATGAAACGGCGGGTGCTGATTGGTAAGGCCCTGGCGCACGAGCCGGTGGTTCTGTTTCTCGACGAACCCACCGCAGGTGTGGATGTGGAATTACGTAAGGATATGTGGGTGTTGGTGCGACGTCTGCGCGAGTCGGGTGTCACCATTATCCTCACGACGCACTATATCGAAGAGGCCGAGGCGATCGCGGACCGAGTGGGTGTCATCAACCAGGGTGAATTGCTGCTGGTTGATGATAAAAAAGCATTAATGCATAAGCTGGGTAAACGGCAATTAATTGTTGAACTCGACGCAGCTCTGTCAGGGTTGCCTGAGGTATTGATCCCCTGGGCACTGGATTTGTCTGCGGATGGCTGCCAGTTAACCTATACCTATGTCCCACATGAAACGCACAGGGGTATTAACGGACTACTGCAGGCCATCCGCGAAGCAGGCCTGTTGATCAAGGATGTACACTCAACGAAGACGTCTTTGGAAGAAATATTTGTCAGCCTGGTAACCACAAAACGATGAATACCTACGCGATTCGAGTCATCTACAAATACGAAATGTTGCGCGCTTTTGAAACTTTGGCGCAAAGCTTTGCCTCACCGGTGATATCCACCGCGCTGTACTTTGTGGTGTTCGGCTCCGCAATTGGCTCACGTATACAAACCATCGAGGGCGTGTCTTACGGAACCTTTATCGTGCCCGGTCTGATGATGTTGGCGATACTCACGCAAAGTATCGCTAACGCGTCCTTCGGAATTTTCTTTCCCAAGTTCACCGGTACCATCTACGAAGTCTTATCTGCACCGATTTCCTTTGTTGAAATCGTGATCGGCTACGTCGGAGCTGCGGCGACTAAATCGTTTATTATCGGTTTGATCATTCTGGGGACGGCAGGATTTTTCGTGCCCCTGGATATCGCGCATCCAGTGTGGATGCTGGTTTTTCTGATCCTTACCTGTGTTTCTTTCAGTTTATTTGGTTTTATTATTGGCTTATGGGCAACTGATTTCGAAAAACTGCAACTCATTCCGATGTTGGTGATCACACCATTGGTTTTTCTTGGCGGCAGTTTTTACTCCGTCAGTATGCTGCCACCGGCCTGGCAGACCGTTACGCTGTTCAACCCGGTTGTTTACCTGATCAGCGGATTTCGCTGGAGTTTTTTTGAAGTCGCTGATGTGAGCGTGGAATTGAGTCTTGCAATGGTGCTGGGGTTCCTTGGTGCCTGTCTGGTCATTGTCTGGTGGATGTTTAAAACGGGGTACCGGCTGCGGCAATGATCGGGAACTATTTTAATAAAGCATGGGGTACAACCGTCTGATCTTTTCAATTTTTTCATTTAGTGCTGGAAAAATATCAAGGGCTGCGGCGTCGATATTACTTTTTAATTGTTCCATGGTGGTGGCGCCAACCAGTGTTGATGTGACAAACGGTTTACTGTTGACAAAGGCGATGGCCATCTGGCACGGATCCAATTTATAGCGTTTCGCTAATCCGACATATTTTTTAACCGCCGCATCCGTCTGGCGTCCAACACGGTGTTCGACACGGGTCTCAATCGTTAAGCGTGCACCTTCTGGACGCGCACCATTCAGGTATTTTCCGCTTAACAGACCTCTGGACAGGGGTGACCATGCCAGTAAGCCGCAGTCTTCATGGAGGGCGATTTCACTGAGGTCGGGTTCGAAGTGGCGGCAAAGCAAAGAGTATTCATTTTGAATGGAAGCGATGCGCGGCAGATTATGTTGCTGCGCCACCTGTAACCATTTTGTTATTCCCCAAGCGGTTTCATTTGATAAACCAAAATAGCGAATTTTTCCTGCTTGAATTAATGCCTGCAGGGTATGCAGCACGTCGAGAAAATTTTCCTCTTCCGCCTGTGCGTCAAATTTTGGTGCGAAATTCCACACCTTGCCAAAATGATAGGACCCTCGGTTAGGCCAATGTAATTGATAAAGGTCGATATAATCGGTTTGTAATCTTTTCAGACTGCCGTCGACCGCCAATAAAATATTTTTTTTGTTGATAATGTTGCCATCCCTGATCCAGGGCAGGCCTGGCCCCGTTATCTTGGTGGCAAGGATCACTTTGTCGCGCTGTAATCGTGAAGCAAACCAATTGCC
>JANNJI010000636.1:0-2186 GCA_031405795.1 Gammaproteobacteria bacterium | reverse complement strand
CATGGGAAGAAGGCAAGGCGTTGCTTAGCCTGCCAGGCACTAATGGCAAATCGTGTGTTAGTTGTCATGCCAAGGTAGAACAATCTTTTAAAACATGGGCAGCAACCATGCCGCGCTACGAACCACGCTTAAACAAGGTATTGGGTGTTGAAGAGTTTGTGACACGGCATGCTCGTGCCACAACCGGTGCTAATTATTTGCTACAAAGTTGGGGAAATTTATCACTGTCGGTATTTTTGCGATCGCTTGCGAATGGTGAGCGCATCCGGGTGGACTTGACGTCACCAGAGGCCAAGCGCGCCTACGAACGGGGATTGGTACTGATGGATCGTAAAATTGGCCAGCTTAACTTTGCTTGTACTGACTGCCATCAAAAGGCAGCAAATCGCTGGATTCGTGGCCAGTATTTGACTGAACATCTAGGCCAGATCGCGCACTTTCCAACATGGCGTACCAGTCGTGCTGAGGTATGGGATATTCGTAAGCGTTTTCAATGGTGCAATGTGGCCGTGCGTGCCAATGAATTACCACCCGATGCGCCGGAGTATGGTGATTTAGAGCTTGCACTGACCGCACTGAATAATGGGCAGAAAGTCAGTGTCCCGGGAATCCGCCAATAATCAGGACGCATTGATATGCAGTCTATAGTTTGGTTCATCTATCTTGTTTAAACATTGGAGAGAAACACAATGAAAGCAGTCACCCTGTATCAGTATCGTTACACCATTCTATTGACCAGTGTATGTTTATTGTTAGGTACCAGTATAGTGACGCATGCAGCCCAGCCTGAAGACCTCATTAAATATCGCCAGAGTGTGATGCTGTCGCAACGTGCGCACGTGGCGGCAGCAACAGCGATTATTGAGGGTAAGGTGGAGTTTAAAGATCAGCTGGGTGATCACGTCAAGGCGTTGGAGGCCACGACCAAAATGATCCCAGGGTTATTCCCTGAGGGTTCGGATATGGGCGATACCAAGGCGCTGGAGTCCGTGTGGAAAAATAACGCCGAGTTTCTCAAGCGCGCCAAGATTACACAGGAAAAATCCCAAGTGCTGGCCAAGGCAGTGACTTCCGGTGATACCGCGCAGTATGGCGTGCTGTTGAAAGACCTGCTGGATGCCTGTAAGGCCTGTCACAAAGATTTCCGCGCGAAAGAGAAATAAACTCGCCACATCTATTTTTAACTGAAACCTGCTAAGTGAGTGACTGATGAAAACTAATATTATTGCAATGGTTATGGTGAACGCGCTGTCGATGGTTGTCTGTGAATCCGCTTTCGCGGACACCAGTTCAGCGCAACCACTGACGGTGAATATTAAACGTTTGTCATTGGATACCGCGTTGCGAATTGGTAAAGCGGCGATAGACAAATGCCGTGCGGAAGGTGTCCAGATTAGCGTGACTGTTGTTGATCGCAGTGGGCATGAGCAAGTGGTATTACGCGATGTGTTAGCCATGGATGTCGCAACTCCCATCAGCAAGAAAAAAGCCTATACCGCCATGTCATTTAATTCCCCAACCTCCGCACTCGTCAACCGCTTTGACGGCGTTTACAGTGTGCCAAAAATTGATGAATTAATGATAGCAGCAGGGGGTATTCCGATAACGGTTGCTGGCAATATCATGGGCGGTATTGGCGTCAGCGGTGCACCGTCGGGTGCGACCGATGAACTTTGTGCACAAGCCGGACTGACTGCGGTACTCGAAGATTTAGAGTTGGAATAATTTATATACATGCCGACTATTCGGCAACGAGAAAATCAATATGCATTTACTTGTACGGTACAGCTGTGCTATCACACTCGGTTTCATTGCTATCGCGACCGAGGCACAGGAAGTCACGCTGCTGCACAAAGGACTGACACTCAATGCCAATCTTGAGCTTGCCGGAAATAAGAAACCCAGCGACGGCGTAATCCTTATTACTCATGGCGGACTGGTACACAACGGTGTGGAAATTGTTACTGATCTGCAGAACCAGCTCAAAGAACGCGGCTATAACACACTGGCGATCAACCTCAGTCTCGGGCTCAATAACCGCCACAATGACTATGATTGCCAGGTCACCCATCATCACCGCAATATCGATGCCGCCGATGAGATCGGCGCCTGGGTTAACTGGTTAAAACAGCAGGGCGCGAAACAGGTGACGCTGCTTGGTCATTCGCGTGGCGGCGCGCAGACGG
>JANNJI010000635.1:0-1427 GCA_031405795.1 Gammaproteobacteria bacterium | reverse complement strand
CGACAGTAGAAAATCAATTGAACAAGGGACTCTTCCACATTGACAAGTCATCAATCAATGAATGTATAATTTCCTACGAACCAGTCTGGGCAATCGGCGCACCGGCGGATTTGCCTTCCTGTTTCTTGCCGTCGGTACTTTCCGTGGTCAACATCAGGATCGGGGTGAATTTGTAATCCGCTAATGTCCGCAGCTCCTTGATCAAGGTAATACCGTCCATGACGGGCATGTTGACGTCGGAAATCACTAAATTAAATTTCACGACCTTGGCTTTGTCCAGACCTTGCTTGCCATCCGCAGCTTCGTCCACATCATATCCTGCCCCTTTCAGGGTGAAGGCAACCATCTGCCGCATAGAGGCCGAATCATCCACGATGAGTAATTTCATTCCCATATGCAAACCTGTCCTTGTTAAGTTTTCGCAGTGTTAAATTGTAAACAATCTGCAACACCGAACAGCTGTGCCGCATGACGAAGCGCAGGCGACGCCCCCTGCCAATGAACCGAAAAATTCTGCCGTTGTGCCTCACGAAAAAAACTCACCAGCAATTGCAGACCCGCACCATCCACGCGCTGTAGATTTTCGCCGTTTAATGCTATCGCTTCCGCACCGATGCTCGATTTGACAAGTTGCTCATAAAAAGATCGGGCAACTGAAATATCGAGTGACTCACCACAATCCACGGTTTCCATGTTTTACTCGCTTCCCATTACTAAAATTCTGGTTTAAACCCTTAAAAAATCGACGTTTCTATCCTGACACGGTAGTTCGGAATTCTTAGCGGCATCGGAGTAACTTCCTTTAGCGGGTTGTTGAAAAATGCACTAAAAAATCAACCTCCGTCGTTCCCGCAACAGCGGGAATCCAAGATAATGAAATGAATCCCAATTACAGAACAAAACCGGTGACGAAATTTGAACGCCTCTGTTATCATCCGACTAAATAGTGACGGGCTCGCCTCGCGTTACCCGTAATACCACACAAAAGCTGACCCCTTATATTAAGGATAATGCCATGAAGAAAGACGATCCCGACGAACCGGAAATTGTGTACGTTGATGAAAAAGAACTGCTGGAGGGTCTGCTGGAGATCACGGGCAACCTGGGCACGGCGCACTCGCTGTTAGACCGGGTCTCCAAGGTAACCCATGAGATGTTGGAATTCAAATTGAAGGAACTCCAGAGCAACATTGGCCGGGAGCTGAGTAATGCCAAGAGTCGGGTGACAACCCGATTTAAAAATAGTATGGGTGCGTATTCCGGCGTAAGGCCCGAGGACATGGATCTTAATCATCTGGTGGCGTGGGGGGCTAGGCGGGCAGAAATGGCCTTAAAAATCCTGCTCCAGTTTGGGATCGACCCGCACAGTGCCGCCAATGGCGCGTATCTGCCGCGCTCCAGGGGGCACACGCCGCACCCAGATATGC
>JANNJI010000634.1:0-1805 GCA_031405795.1 Gammaproteobacteria bacterium | reverse complement strand
GGCCCGGCGTGCGCTTCTTGGCGAAGTCGTAGAGCGAGGCGGCGGCGCCGGCGAGGTCGGCGGGCTTGCGCTCGAGCAGATCCTCGACCGAGACCGCGCGGTAGAGCTGGCGGGCGAACTCCTCGGCGCGCGTCGCGTCCTTCGGGCGCTGCTTGCGGACCAGGCTGGCGACCTTGGTGAGGAGGGCGGCTTTCGGATCGGCGGCGGGCTTTGCCATGTGGCTCGGGTCGGCGATGGGGGCGCACATTCTAACCGCTGGCGCGGGCGTCCTCAGCGCGCGACGCGTGTGGTCCTCGCCGCTCACGCCGATGCGGCCCTCGAAGACTCGGGCTTCCCTGCGCACCGCGCCGTTGTGACATTGCTGAGCATATGGCTGGCGCAAACGATGATCGAGTGTATGTTTTGTTGGAGAGCGTCAGGGTTGGTTTTAGAGAGGTAACAGAGAAGTGAATAGGTTCTTTATCGTAAATGCAACATTCTTTGTTAAACTATAACAGTTATTAATATCAGGCATGATTAAACGTCCTACCGCGCCCGGGGCTTATGTGAAACTGCTGCAGCAGTCGGTATTTGAGGTCAGTGGACTACGCTCCTCATTGGAATATGACGCGGACGGCATGGAAAGGACCATCGCCCGTATTGATGACCTGGAAAAATCGGTCAAGGCCATCTGGTGAATGGCAGTTATGAATTTACCGACAACGATTTGCCGCTTATGGAGATTGTGAAGGGCAACGATGACACGTTTTTACCCTTTTGTGATTTATTGAGTGTGATTAATGATACCCATCGCAATGGCCTGGAAGTGGATTGAAGGAGAGGGGTTGAATTGTTATAGTTGCCGACGCCGGGACATGTTGTCGCGGTGCCGCTACATCGGGCAAGACGGAATACCACAAACACAGTAGAATCAACCCATGTCTGGAAATACGATTGGCAAATTATTTACCGTCACCAGTTTTGGTGAGAGTCACGGCCCCGCCCTGGGTTGCATCGTTGATGGCTGTCCACCGGGGCTGGCGCTGACAGAAGAGGATCTCCAGCACGATCTGGAGCGGCGCAAACCGGGCAAGACACGGCATACGACTCAACGTCATGAAGATGATAAGGTGCAGATACTCTCCGGGGTATTCGAGGGCAAGACGACCGGGACGCCGATTGGTCTGATGATCCCGAACATGGATCAACGCTCTAAGGATTACACTAATATTAAGGACCAGTTTCGCCCCGGCCACGCCGACTACACCTATCAGCAAAAATACGGCCTGCGCGATTACCGTGGCGGTGGCCGTTCCTCGGCCCGCGAGACCTCGATGCGGGTTGCCGCCGGGGCCATCGCGAAAAAATATTTGCGAGTGAAATACGGCATCGAGATCCGTGGTTACATGGCGCAGCTCGGGCCGATCAAACCCGATCACTTCGACTGGGACGCGGTCGAGAACAATCCATTTTTCTTTCCCGATGCGAGTAAGGTGGCCGAGCTGGAAAATTATATGGATGCGCTGCGCAAAGAGGGCAATTCCATTGGTGCGCGGATCAATGTGGTCGCCAGCCATTTGTATCCGGGTTTGGGTGAACCGATCTTTGATCGGCTGGATGCGGATATCGCCCATGCGATGATGAGCATCAATGCGGTGAAGGGCGTGGAGATCGGCGCCGGTTTCGCCAGCGTCGAACAAAAGGGCACACAACACCGCGATGAAATGACCCTGCAGGGCTTTTTAAGCAACAACTCGGGCGGCATCCTTGGCGGGATTTCCTCCGGACAGGACATCCTCGTCAGCATCGCACTCAAACCTACCTCC
>JANNJI010000633.1:0-1436 GCA_031405795.1 Gammaproteobacteria bacterium | reverse complement strand
GATCCACATCTCGCGTTGGCCGGTGAGGCATATCATACCAAAGGGTAAAGAGTAATGCTCCCTTGAGAACAAAGTTATCGGCATGTGCAGACACACTCAGTCGGTAGAGGATTCGTACCAGGGCGAAGCGTACCAGTACCTGATTGAAATCTGCATTTTGCGATTTTGCGATAGCCAGCAGACGGGCACGAACGGAGGCGGCGAGGTTCTTCGTCATTTCACTGCCTCAAGGTAAGGACGCATCACATTGGCGACACGGCAGATTTTGGCATAGCGCCACAGATCATCGGCGCTGACTTTCTTGTGTGAACGGGCGTCCCTCAGTGCTTCAAGTGCCACGTCGAGCCCGATCTTGTGGCGGTGCTTAAAACAATCCGCGATCGTTTTGGCAATACCATACACGCGTAGCGTGACCTGATCACGTTCATGTATTTCGATGCCCTGGGCATAGGCCTCGCTGGAGAATTGGATCATCTTGATCGGGGGATAGTCGATCCGGGGGGTGTGGCTGCCGCGTGGCATGGCAATCCATATCTGACGCGGCAGTTGGGTGGTCAGCTCATGAAACTGCAGAGCGGTGAGCAGGCAGAAAACGGCTTGCGGCACACGGGTGGCCACAGCGATCAAACTCTCCTGTTCTGAAAATGGATTCTCTGGGAGTCGGTAGAGGCCACGACCTGCCTTTTCCAGTTGGCCACTCGCCGTGAGGCGCGTCAGGTATATCCGGGGGACACCCATGTCATCCAGATCACGGGGGCGCAGGATACCTTTTTGGCGTACCCGATTGAGTAGACGGTTGGTAGGCGTGTCTTCGTGCATGTTCCTGAAGTATGTTCCATTATTTCGTCTAATGCAAGTTAGTGACGAATAAATGGAACATCCCATTCATGAGGGTTCACGCGGGCTAATACCAGTCAATGCGCCGAAAAAAACCTACACAAGATATAAACCAAGCCTACATACCTAAGATGTAGTGATAGTAAAACTGATTGATCTCTTTGCCCCAGATCAAAACTACCCCACCCGCACCAGCGAGGTAGGGGCCGAAGGGGATGGGGATGCGGCGGTCGTGTTGGCGGAAGACGATCAAACTGATGCCGACCAGCGAGCCGATCAACGAGGAAATGATCACAATCGCGGGCAACACCTGCCAACCCAGCCACGCGCCCAGCAACGCCAGCAATTTAAAATCGCCAAAGCCCATGCCTTCGCGGCGCGTGATCAATTTAAATACCTGATACACCGTCCACAATGTCAGGTAACCGGCGACCGCGCCCCAGAACGCAGAAGCAAAATCGGTGAACAGGTGATTGAAATTCAGGATTAGGCCGAGCCACAACAGCGGCAGGGTGATTTCATCCGGCAGAAATTGGGTGTCCAGATCAATAAACGTCAGACTGATCAAGGCAAACGTCAACACCACCGCCATCAGCATC
>JANNJI010000632.1:0-2281 GCA_031405795.1 Gammaproteobacteria bacterium | reverse complement strand
CTCGGTGCTCTGAGCACGGGCTGTCTTTTTTTACTACTGGTAAATATACTCAAATTTAATGGGTACAGCGTGTGGACTTCAATTGGAGGGGTGCTGGCTGGCAGCACCATAGGAATTTTTAGCCGCGAAGTCTTGCAGTCCCATGGAGTTATCTACTGGAGTCATAGCCTATACCAACCTATCCTGATTTTCTCCCTCTACTTAATGTTTCGGTATTTAGTAAATGAGACAAAAGAAAACCGACTTTTACATGCAGCAATCATCGTCACGGCTTTTATTGGGCCACTGACGGAGTGGAGCGGTTATGTATTCAATGCCGGTTTGATTTTTCTTTTGTGGTTCGATAAGAATAAGTCTGAACTTTCCCAACGACTGGCGATCTTCATATTTATTGCAACATCCATTGCTGGAATAGTCACTGTTATTCATTTCAGCCTTGCCGTTGGTTTTGATCCGGCAGTTAAGGCATTTTTTGGTCGATTTCTCGCGCGAAGTACTTCAGCTGGCAACCCCGTTAGGTTGATTCAGGGTTATGGCCTCTCTTATGGTTTGTTTATTGTAACGATGTTTTCTATTTTAGCCCTTTCCAACATGAGGGCGCTGGGCAGCAGGCAGCAGACGACAGGTACAGGTAGCAGTAGTGTAACCAGCCAGACAACCTTCTTTATTTTTATCGCGGCATGTATACCGCTGGTCGAGCATATGCTTATGCTTCAGCACGCGGAGGAATTTTCTTTCGATAGATTGAAGTTTATAGTGCCAGCTTCTTTTATCCTGGCCTTTTGTTTTGCTCAATTCACAAACAAAAGTAGATTTGCGCTAATGTTTCTTTTGGCGGTTTCGTGCGCACACGGCTGGATTAGTTACAAAGTAGATATAAAACATCATTCGGGATGGATTGCGATAGATTCAGATAACAAAAGGTTTGCAGCACGCATCGCTGAACAATCTGAGTCAGACTGCGCGGTTTATTCTTCGAATATTGTCGTTCGCGGTTATGCCAACTTACTGTTTAAGCGCGGAATTTATGAGTATGCCTCAGTTGACGATGCATCTCGTTTCATGGCAATTCAGGGTGCATGCGCAAATATTTACATTGAGGGGTCTAAGGCGCTACCAGATTTGCCTAAATACACAAAGGCAACCGTTATCCGCAAGGACGGTTCCAAGGTTATTGTCGTCAGCGGGGAGGCACGGTAATGAACACTACCGGGAGATAAAACATTAGCTGCAACTGAAATACGTTTGTAATACATTAAGTCGTTATTTTTCCTGCTTTATTTCACAAATCTGCAAACACCCTGTCACATGGATCAGATTTAATCACACCAACGAAAATGTTTTTTTTGAGTACTGGGAAAATTATCAATCTTTTGGAGGAGTGTTGTATGTCGAACAAATTTAAACTCAATTTATCTACCGTGTTGGCATCGTTGGCGATGAGCGCCCTTGCCGCACCTTCTTATGCCGCGCTGACCTATATTAACCCTCAGGGAGGAGCCTACGGCAATGAACGCTGTTTGGTGGGTCCTACCTGTATGGGTGGTGGTAGCTACAATGGCACCCTTTCGATTATTGGTGCACTGGAAATGGACATGGGGCTGGCGGCGGGCAGCATCACCCGGGTGGATGATGGCTTTGACCGGATATGGCGAACCACGGTTAATAACGGTGGTCAAGTATTAGCTCGTGCCCGTTATGCAGGGGATACCCTTGAACTGGGCTACGACCGTGGTACAGGAGGCTACCAGCCTTTAATTGCTAACGCCGCTAGCCGTTCGGTGCTGGTTGAAAATCCAAGTTTGTTCAGTAGTGATCGACGTAGAGAGGACTTTGTGAGTATCGGCACGGCAAGCTGGACTAATATTCCGGTGACGACCGACATGATGTTTGCCTTTATCCTGAATGATACTAGCACCAGCAGTCAATGGAGTTCTAATAACAGCGGCAGTGGTGTGGCCAGCAGTGGGTATGCCAACAGTGGTGGTGATCGTAACGACCACATGGTGACCTACCGTATCAGTGATAATCACTACATCATTGCATGGGAAGATCGCCCTTTAACTGGTGCATTGAGAGGTGATAAGGATTACAACGACTTCGTTGCCGAAGTGAACTTTGTCACGCCAGTACCGTTACCTGCAGCAATCTTCCTGTTTGTGCAGGCCCAGCAAGACAACATTGACTACCTGCAGCGCCGCCTGGGTGCGCCGCTGCTGGCCGACATTGCCTATCTCGGCTCGCCGCCGGGCGGTGCCGGGCGTGGCAACGCCCCTTCGCC
>JANNJI010000631.1:0-2499 GCA_031405795.1 Gammaproteobacteria bacterium | reverse complement strand
AGCAGGTCGCTGGTACTCGCGGGGTGCTGATTCATACGTATATTAGGGCTTATGTATAGGATGTAGTCCGGATCGCGATTCTAGCGTATTTTATAGCCTTCAGGTATGTTAAAAGTGTGAGGTAGCTCGCTTTCCTCGAGGTTGTTGACAGGCAGTGGTAATAATGAGCGGGACTTCTGTCAGACACGTCGGCGAACAGAGGTTAAGGCGATTTCATCCGTGTTGTGAATGGGTTGCTGCATATTGACGAATTGCCGATTGATCGTCACGTGAATTTTATCTTCAGTGAGATATAACGCCAAGATCGGAAAGTGGGCCGAAATACAGTATCTTAGCCATCTATAAATTTCCTGTTCTGTTAAAAAAGCAAGTAACTGCAATGTCGGCTACCATACCGGGAAATGGCGACGTTTGGCAAGTCATGCCAGTATGAAAACAACTCTTCCTAAGGATCGATGATGTCCACATCAACACGCGTTATTTTCACCGGGCGGGTAATTACCTTAACGCAAGAGCAAGTGACCTTGCCCAACAACCAGGTGTGTGAGTTAGAAATTATTCACCACCCCGGTGGAGTGGCGATCATTGCGCTGGATGCACAACAACAATGTTGTCTGCTGCGGCAATATCGTCATGCCGCCGGCGGTTGGTTATGGGAACTACCAGCAGGTAAACTCGAAAAAAATGAACCACCGCTTACGACCGCAGGGCGCGAATTGTCTGAAGAAGCCGGGATGCAGGCGCAGAAACTCATTTATCTCGGACGTACGATCAGTTCACCCGGAGTCTTCACCGAAATTATTCATTTGTATTTTGCCCAAGATCTAACTCCGATTGTCCAGGCCCATGAACCTGACGAGGTGATCGAGGTGCATTGGTTACCGCTGGCAACGATACATGAATGGATTGCACAAGGGACAATCTATGACGCCAAGACGATTGTTGGTATTACCTTGCTGGAGGCGTACTTACAGGGTAAGAAGTGTCAGAAATAAATTTTTGTAGATCTTCCGGCGTGTCAACATCAAACAAGATACCGGAATCAATCACATCAATCCGGTGCAACAAATCCAGGTGCGCATGCAGAATGGCGCGGGCGCCTTGGTCACCATCAAGTTGGATTAATTCCTCGTACAGCACCTTGGCAAAACCAACCGGATGCCCCTGGCGTTGCTGGTAACACGGCGCGACGATAATCTTGTTTTTCTGCAATGCGCTGATGACAGCGGCAATAGTCACCGGCAAAACAGCAGGCATGTCCGCTGGCACAATTAACCAGCCGTCCACATCGGCCTGTGATTTAACGCCATAGGCCAGGCTGGAGCCCATGCCTCGTTCAGCATGAGGGTTAATAATGAAGTTGTAATGCATCGTTGCACAATGTTGTTGCAATGCAATATTGGCGGGACTCACCACTATAGTAAAGTTGATTGACGCGGCGTGTAAATTATTGATACAACGATCGAGCAAACAGGTTTTGTCAGCGATAGTCTGTAATAATTTGTTGCCTGCAAAACGCTGGCTTCTGCCCGCGGCAAGCACCAGGGCGTGGATATTCATGGAGTTGGAATACTATCGGGCAACTGCGTACCTGTCCGTTTACCGTGGCGAGTGGCGATCAGATCCGCCAGTATCGCAATGGCGATTTCAGCGGGGGTTTTGCTGCCGATATCCAGCCCGATGGGGCCACGTAAACGTAACAAGTTATGTTCACTCACGCCCAAGGTGCGTAAGCGTTCGCGCCGTGCCAGATTGGTTTTTTGCGAACCCAGTGCGCCGACATAAAACGCCTGGCTGATTAATCCCTCCAGCAAAGCCAGATCATCTAATTTTGGATCGTGGGCCAGGGACAACACGGCAGTACAAGTATCATTCGCAATTTCTTTCACGGCATCATCCGGCATGGCGCGTGTGAACGTTGCATCGGTTGATTGCCAATAAGCCTGGCGTTCCGGCCGTGGATCGCAAACGATAATGTCATAGTCGAGGGTTCGCGCAAGCTGCGCAACGTAATAGGCAACATCATTAGCACCAATCAGCAATAATCGCCAGCGTGGGCCAAATACTTTACTTACATTGATTGCATCCACGCGCAGGTCTTCACCCGCAGTGGCGGCATGTAAACTGATTTCACCTGTGGACAAACACACACGCCGAATGACGGGTTGCCGTTGCTGCATTTTATTCAGCACCGGAATAAGCGAACCGGCATGCGTGAGATATTCAACCAGCAACTCCAATTGACCCCCGCAGGGCAGGCCAAAGCGTCGGGCATGTTCCTGAGTAACGCCATAGTGCAGCACGGTGGGTATCCCGGCATGAAATTCACCATCCTGTACGCGTGTCAGCAGATCTTCTTCGACGCAACCACCGGAGACGGAGCCGAGGTATTCACCGTCATGACAAACAGCCATCAACGCACCAGTCGAACGTGGCGCTGAACCCCAGGTGCGCATTACCGTGACTAAAACAGTGGGCCGTTGTTGCTGTAACCACAGG
>JANNJI010000630.1:0-5745 GCA_031405795.1 Gammaproteobacteria bacterium | reverse complement strand
CGAGGTTGGTGGTCGAAATTACAGCTGGGTTGGAATAGGCGTAGCCAATTCCGTCAACGTAAACGTTGAGAGGGTAATTTCCGGCTCGAAGTGCTGGATAGATGAAGACCACAGAAGTATTAGTAGCGGAAACAACGTTGGCCCAAGTTCCGCCAACATTTACCTTCGCCAGAACGCTATTACTTGTGAATCCAGTACCACTGAGGGTATAACTGGTGCCTGCAACGTAAACCAAGGATGTTGGGACAGTAACTGTGGGGTATGTGGCATTATCGTAAGTAAAGATGCAGCTGCCATCGCAGGTGCTATCAATCATACCACGACCAATAACGAAGACGGTCTGACCCAGAACAGTATACTGGCTGCTCAATGCAGGGGTCGTAACCTCGTGATTGTCACGGACGGTGAAGCCAGCAGTGGTCAGGATCCCACAGATGAGGTGGACAGCATATTGCAGCAAACGCCGATTATCATTCATACGATTGGTTTTTGTATCGGTACACGCCATTCACTCAATCAACCGGGACGCACTTTATATAAAGCAGCGGACAGTCCTGAAGAATTACAGCGTGGTCTTGATGAAGTGCTGGCGGAATCTCCCAGTTTTGATGTTAAACAATTCCATTGACCAGACGGGCTGGATAAACAGGTGAGTGGCCGACTGATCGGGTTTTTCGTCGTTTTGCTGTTGGGTACCATCGCCCTGGCTGCCCTTTATTATTACAAGCCGGATGTGCTTGATCCCCATCGTGGTACGTCGGACGCCGGCAAAGCGGATCGTGTCGTTAACATTGGCACCGATAATTGGATCGGTTACATCCCCTTGTGTGGTAAAGAGATGCGGCGGCGCATGCATGCCTCAGGCTATTTACTGCGTTGTATAGATGATAGTGCCGATTATGCCGCGCGCATGAAAAAGTTACGCAGTGGCGAATTACAATTGGCGGTCGCCACCGTTGACTCGTTTTTATTAAACGCCGCCAGCGAAAAATTCCCCGCCGTTATTGTCGGCGTGCTGGATGAATCCAAAGGCGGTGATGCGCTCATTGCGCACAAGGATCGCATTGCCAACCTGGAAGAATTGAAAAAACGCAGCGAATTTCGTATCGCCTTCACCCCGGCATCCCCCAGTGAACACTTGCTCAAGGCCGTCGGCACGCATTTTGATGTCCCGGCACTGCGCGACCGTAAAGGCAAATGGCGGGTCGAAGTCAGCGGTTCCAGTGATGCGCTAAAACGTTTCGAGGCGAAGGAAGTCGATGCAGCGGTGTTGTGGGAGCCGGATGTGTCCAGGGCGCTGGAGAAACCGGGACGGGTAAAATTGCTGGGAACGGAAGACACCCGGCGCTTGATTGTGGATATTCTGCTGGCGAGTCGTGATACCTTGCAAAAATCACCGGAAACCACGGCGGTTCTGCTGGGTCATTATTTTCGCACGCTGAAATATTATCGCGACAATCCGCAGGAACTCACCGATGAAGTTCGCAGTGCCGCGAATGTTTCAGAAACACAGGCAACGATCATGCTCAAGGGTGTGCGTTGGATTACCTTGACGGAAAACGCGAGCGACTGGTTCGGTATTACACTTGCGGGCCGCAATCCCAGTGAGGGCCTGATTGATACCATTGAAGCCACCAGCCAGATCTTGATCGATAGCGGTGATTTTAGCTCAAGCCCGATACCGGAACGGGATCCTTACCGGCTGCAATACCGGCGTTACATCGAGGAATTACAACAAGGAGCCGTCGCCGGACAATTTCAACACACGCCAGGGGCACAAACCGCGGTACCCGCTGACAAGGAAATGCCCGCGGAAAAAAATTTTGCGGTGTTGAGCGATGCACAGTGGAATGGGTTAATCGAAGTCGGCACGTTAAAGATCCGGCCGATCACCTTTCAGACCGGCACGGCCGATCTCAGTTATGAAGGCAAAGTGGAATTGGACAATGCCGTGCAGAGCCTGACCCATTATCCGAATTTCCGCATCGTGCTCAAAGGTCACACCGGTATGCGCGGTGATGCGGCCGCAAATCAGCAGCTGGCGCGTGAACGTGCCGATGCCGTAAAGCGTTATTTAGTCGTCACACATAACCTGTCTGAAGCACGCTTGCACGCCTTGGGATTTGGCAGCGCAAAGCCGTTGACACGGCTGGCGGATGAATCCGATCGGGCTTACGACTACCGTTTGCCACGCGTGGAATTGTCGCTGGTGGCCGAGGCATATTGATGAGCAGCAAGGACAAGGACGATACGTTTGTGGCAAAACAGCAAGGCCGTTTGTCACGTACCGTACAACATCCGTTGACGCTGTATCCTGCCGCCGCCGGTATCCTGGGTGTGGTGGCGTTGGGTTTATTCGGCCCCAGCATCATCCCGCTGTCAGTGATCGCCAGTGGTTTTGGCGTGGGGGTTGGCAGCTGGATGGTGAATTATTTTATCCGTGGCAATAAATTTGACCAGGATGCGTTTGCACAAATCCAACGTGATTTAGAGCGGCGCCGCAATGAATTGCTACGGGATTTAGAGAAGAACCTAACCTCCTGCAATGCCAGCGATTTCACGGAAGATTACGCACAACAGGCGTTAGATCAGTTTCACATGATACAACGGCGTATGGATAATTTTCACAAGTTACTTGCCGATAAATTGGTGCCTGGCGAATTAACCCATGGGCGTTTTTATGTTGCCGCCGAACAACTTTACCTGGCGGTGCTGGATAATTTACAGGGCATCGTCACGCGTCTGCGCAGCATCAGCGCGATCGATCCCGAATATATTGATACACGGCTGACGGCATTAAACAGACTCAAGCAGCCGGTGCCAGCGGATCGTGAAGAGGGGGAGGCCTTACAACAGCGAAGAACGCTGCGTCGTGAACAATTGGAACGCGTGAATGAATTGCTGACCTTTAACGAGAAGGCAATGACCGAGTTTGACCGTGCGGGCACGGCCATTGCGGAATTAAAAATATCCAAGGGTCGCGCCAATATCGACCTGGAGGCGGCAACCAAGGAGCTGGAAGCCTTGGCCAGCCGAGCCCAGCGGTATTAAGCGGGCGGCGAGTTCTGTATAGTAGGTTTATAAACGCGTTAACTGAGATTACGTAGCCAGGAGGGAAAGATGACAACACAACAGGTATCCGGTCAAACCGCGAGTGGCTTACAAGTCGCTACGGTGGCGGAGATAAAAAAAGCGATCGATCTAAGTGAGCCGACTGTCACAACAACAGACCCCGAGTTGGAAGCAAAGGCGGATAAGTTTGTCGAGGCCCTGATGGTGATCGACCCCAAGGACTATAAGGCGCGGGATGAATATAAAAACGCGACCGAAACCATGGGCTTGGAACTGCAAAAACAGGCCGCACGCAAAAGTGAAATGCTGAAACAGCCGGTGCGCAAGATTGCCGACAGTGGCGCCGAGGGTGGCGCCGTGGCCAAGTCACTCCTGGATTTGAAAATTCAGGTTGAATCCCTCGACCCGGGCAAGATCGATTTTGAGTCCGGTTGGTTCACGCGCTTGGTCGGCCAGATACCTGGGATCGGCACGCCGCTCAAACGTTATTTCAGCAAGTTTGAAAGCGCACAAACTGTGATCGCCGCCATTGTCCGTTCGCTTGAACAAGGTCGCGATCAGTTGCAGCGTGATAACGTGACACTCAGCGAAGATCAAAAAATGATGCATGAGTTAACCGTGAAACTGGCGAAGGCCATTCGGCTGGCACAACGTATCGATCAAAAGCTGGAGGCACGTCTGAGTGAGCTGGCGCCCGGCAGTGAAATGCAGAAGTTTGTCGCCGAGGAGCTGTTGTTTCCCTTGCGGCAACGCGTCATTGATTTGCAGCAGCAACTTGCGGTGAATCAGCAAGGCGTGCTTGCCAGTGAATTGATCATGCGGAATAACAAGGAATTGGTGCGCGGTGTTAACCGCGCGTTGAATGTCACGGTCAGCGCACTCAATGTCGGTGCGACAGTGGCCATTGCGCTGGCTAATCAAAAGACGGTAATTGATCAGGTTGAATCCGTTAACAAGACCACTTCGGATTTGATTGCCGGTACGGCCGCACGGTTAAAGACACAAGGCACGCAGATCCACAAACAGGCGGCCAACGCGCAAATCAGTCTGGATTCATTAAAGATGGCGTTTGCCGATTTGCATGCGGCGATGGATGACCTGGCCACGTTTCGCACCAATGCCTTACCGCAAATGGCGCAGACGGTACTGGAATTGGATCGAATGACTGGAGATGCGACGCGTCAGATCGAAAAAATGGAGCGGGGCAATCGCGCCAAACCGGCCATTACCATCGAAGTTGAATAATCACATTTAAAACTAAGGAGAGGATCACATGAAAAAACTGTTACGTAACATTGCGGTTGTTGCCACGCTGTTATTGGGCGCGACATCGGTTGCCAATGCCGCCAAGGTACACAATGTCTGTTGGTCGCATTACACCGGCTGGGAACCCTGGGCCTATGCCGAGGAAAGCGGTATTTTGAAGAAATGGGGAGATAAATACGGGATTGAAATAAAACTGACGCTGGTGAATGATTATATCGAATCGATTAATCTCTACACCGTCGGTAAGTTCGATGCCTGTGTAATGACAAACATGGACGCGTTAACCATCCCGGCGGTGGGCGGCGTGGATTCGACAGCACTGATCATCGGCGACTTTTCCAATGGCAATGATGGGATTGTTGCCAAAAAACTCACCTCAGTAAAAGAACTCAAAGGCAGCAAGATAAAGCTGGTGCAACTTTCCGTGTCGCATTATTTATTGTCACGGGCGCTGGCGCTGAATAATCTGGCTGAAAAAGACGTTAAATTGATCAACACCAGCGATGCCGATATCGGTTCGTTATTCCTGGCGGATAAGACCGGCGCGGCGGTAACCTGGAATCCGATCCTGATGAATGTGCGCAACGGCAAGGATGTGAACTTGTTGTTTGATTCAGCGAAGATACCCGGAGAAATTATTGACATGATGGTGGTGCGCAGCAATGCCCCGGCCGAGTTGAAAAAAGCCTTAACCGGTGCCTGGTATGAAACGATGAGCGTCATGTCGGGTAAAGACAAAACCGCCAAAGACGCCATTGCGGTCATGGCAAAAAAAGCCGGCGGTACCGTTGCCGAGTTTGAAGCACAACTCAAAACCACCGCGATGTATTATTCTGCCAAAGATGCCGTCGAATTCAGTAAAGGCAAAAAACTCCAGGACACGATGGAATACGTGCGCAGCTTTTCCTTTGAACATGGCTTGTTTGGCGAAGGGGCGAAGACCAAAGATACCGTGGGTATCGCCTTTCCTGACGGCAACGTGATGGGCAACAAAAATAATATCAAGTTGCGCTTTGACGCCAGTTATATGCAAATGGCGGCGGACGGTAAGCTGTAACACCGATGCGTAAGAAACCGCGCTTCTGGGGGTTGCACGCCGAGCCATCGAACGGCTTACGGCGCTGGCTTGGTGTGTTGCCCTTTGTGTTATTAGTTGCCATTTATTTAATCGGCTCGCATGTCCGCTTGAGCGACAATCCCGATGACAAAATCCTGCCCTCGCTGGTGCAAATGGCCAGCACCTTGGATCGTCTGGCGTTTTCTGCCGATCCGCGTACCGGCGACTATGTCATGTTCAATGACACCATCGCCAGTTTGCGGCGCTTGTTAATCGGTGTCGGCGCGGCGGCCTTGGTCGGATTATTCTTAGGAACGACCGTCAGCGAAACGATCGCCTTTCCATTCACG
>JANNJI010000629.1:0-4053 GCA_031405795.1 Gammaproteobacteria bacterium | reverse complement strand
AAGTTGAGCAAAACATTACGTGACAACGCCTATGGGGGTGGTTGGGTGGAAACCCGCCAAGTTATTAAAGATGAAACCGTTGATTGGAAGACGAGAACTGTAAATTTCACTCTTTACAATAATGAAGTGAAAAAAATCGCTTTCTAAACGCATTGAAGCGAGTACCGTTTGCTACAGCGAGGTCAGGCCGCCCCGATATTGGCCCGTGGTGTTGCTCACTTTTAGTGAACATGTTTGTCACAAGCGGGGTGTTTTGGCTGTTGTTGACAATCGAGACTGGTGCCGGAACCGACGATGCCGCCTTCATCACGTGGTAAAGATTGTTGGGCACAGCCAGTGGCGAGAAAAAGGTAAACAAGGCCCGCTGTTGTTAACAGACGTAACATTAATTTCATTCTATTTTCTCCTCAATGGCATGTATTTCCAAACCAATTTTCATGCGCTGTGTGCCGCGCAATTTCGCGTTGTTATCCCGATCATATTTGGCCAGTTTGCGATTGATGGTTTCCAGACATTGTTGAGCATTGTCGGCAATGAACCGCCGTAATTCATCGACATATTCTATCGGGATGTTATTGTAAAAAACCTTTCTCTGAAAGTGACGTTGTTCCGGATCGGCTTGTTCCAGGTTGTGGCTGATAGTCATTAACAAATCAGCAACATCCTCCGCCAGTAGTTCAAATTGCTCATCAGAACCGGTTTGTGGAATATAGGCTTGCTTTAGTAATTGCAGTTTACCCTCGTCCGTCATGGAAATAGCACCCAGACGTGACAGCTCATCCGCAATCGTACGCGCTGTGATATCACCACTGTAGTTGCGAACCAATTCGGTAAAATCAGGTTGTGCGCCTTCAAAGGGAAGAGGCAAGGGTTGGTTTTTATTATTGGTGAAACGAGGATCGGCAATCCAGCCACCGATTACGCGGGCAGTACGGCTGAGTTTATGTTGGGTTTCGATGATACCGGTTTGTTCCTGGGTTAATAAATGCTGTACCTCTTTGCGTGATAGGCCCGTCATGGTGGAAATTCTCGATGTCGTTTGCTTGCGCCCCGGTATCGCTAAGTCATGTTGGGCCGCTTCGACGAAGGCAATTTTTGCGGCTTCCACAAATACACCATAACTGGTGCCGCGTTTGAGCAGCAGCCGCGCCAAGGGGCGCAGCATTCGCACTAAGGCATGAAAAAGATGACCGTGATCAAGATGACTCATAGATGGCGCGCCCAAGAAAGCGTCCATTGTACTGCATATGGCCTTGACATCCCATAAAAATGGGATATATTTCCCATATTGTATAACTAAGGAGTTAGGACCATGGGTATTTTTAATAGGTTGAGAAAAGGTGCTGGTACATCAATGTGGTTATGGGTCGTTATAGGTATGGGCATAACCGCCTGTGGCACACAGACGGCGCGAATGGATTTTGTGAACCAGGACCTGAGTGAGGAACGGCTGGTAGGCAAAGAGGCCGTCGAGGTGGCAGGCATTCTGAATCAGTATCGTCATGGCTATGCGCCCTCTGATAAAGAAATGAGTATTCACATCGATCTGGATCGGCCCCGTGTGTTGGCCTCAGGCGGGGAGCTTTATGCACAAATTGGCGTGGTGGCCAGTCCGGCAAAAGTTAAAGCGGCAAATATTCATGTGCTCATCTACGATGAATCGGTTGGTAGCGACATCCATCAAAAATTCAAGCAACAGTTTATCGACAAAGTAGCAGAAAAAATATCAAACAGTAATGGCTCTCTTACTCTGACAGTGGATACGTCATACAAACGCCCCGACGGGTTGAAGCAAACGGGGATGATGTTGGATAATTTTTCAGACCTGGAAGCCTTTTTAAAGAAATTCGCCCAAACGCAACTACCCGCTGGCACGAATCACGCTATCTTGCTGTTGGGTGACATGGATCGACCCGGCAAAACCGCGCGACAGAATCTTATTGACCTTGCAAAGTTGATCAAGGTAAGCGGTAGCAAGTTGTCGATTATTAATGTTGGTGAAAAACCGGATTTTGATTTATTAGACAGCATGGTGAATCGTTCGGCCGGTCGTCTTTCTTTCAAGACTGAATTTTTCAATGAAGCAGAGTGGATCAATGAAGAATTACGGTTTATTCACGCCAATAATTATAGAGATATCCAAATAAATATAGAACCAATGCCGGGGGTCGAGCTGGTTGAAATTATTTCGCCGAAAAATATGCGGATTGCAAATAATCGAATCCAGATGTTATTGCCAACACTGGCCTCTGGTGATGAACTGGTGCTGTTGGCAAAGTTAAAAATGCCCGCAATGAAATCAGAGAAACAGCGAGAGCTGTTACATGCAACGATTGAGTATTTTCAGCCGGAACAACAACGGTATAAAAAAATTCAACAAGACGCCGTCATTGCCTATGGGTTGGATAAGAATGACAGCATACCCCACGTATTTGGAAAAGTGGCTCGCTCCAAACTCATTCTTGATACACATAAAACCATTGCCAATACCGCTGGCATCATCAGGCAGGGCCGGAATTATCAGGCCATTGCTTTATTGAATGAACAAGGCGCACGCTTAAATAACTACATCAAAACGAACGAAGATAAAGAGCTTGCGCGGGATGCGGTGATATTAAATAAATACGCGGGCAATCTCTACGAATTTCAGGAGGGGTCACTGCAAGGGTTTAAAATATGGAAAGACATGACATGGAACCGTGATCGGTACCAGGGGGATTATCGTTGAACTAAAACAATGTTCAAAAAAGAGGATAGGGCAGAAAGAGACAGGTAAATTTTCTGGATGGGCATGGTTTGTGTTCAATAGGAAATAACACCTGCCTCTTTTTTGTGTGTGTCAGCAAACCACATAATATTACTTCCCACTATCCAGACAATAATATTCACAAGACACTTAAGGTCAAGCATGGGTATCAGTGGGGACATTCGCCTATATTTAATAAAATGCAACAATGCGAGACCTTAACCCATATTTCTTCA
This sequence comes from Gammaproteobacteria bacterium, assembly GCA_031405795.1. GTDB lineage: Bacteria > Pseudomonadota > Gammaproteobacteria > UBA6429 > Thiohalophilaceae > JACQBC01. The sequence goes on along the minus strand of JANNJI010000629.1, from coordinate 1,071 downwards.
TATTATTTCTCAACAAAATGTAGATTGGGTTGAAAGGCAGCACTTCACGCCTTGTCGTGACATTACAATTCAATTGTCCCGGCATCAGGTCATGATTTAATCGATCATCACCTCGCCCTGGTAAATTGGCGGCTATGCGTTATCCTTATCGAGGAGTAGCTCAAGCAGTAAATGACAGACACCCACCGCCGGACTGATACGGAATTTTATATGAATATACTGTTAGCTACCCAAGGCACACTCCCACTTTCATATCCGTCCCAAGATTGAGTTATGCTAAAACTTAAACAAGTTCTCGCGCAGGAAGACACAGTTCTATTCATCGGATCGGGCATATCAATGTGGTCTGGCGTACCGTCTTGGCCAGGCATGATTGAAGAATTGGCAAAATATATAGAAACTAATGGTAATAAAGCCGACTTAGTTCGAGCAGCGGCCCAAGAGGGAGATATTCTTCTTGCAGCGAGTTATGGCTTCGACAAACTAACGGAACACCAGAGAGGTGAGTTTATTCGGGCGGCATGCCGTTACGGAGTGGCGGAACCACAAGAGATTCATCATAAGATTGTCTCGTTGGGGCCACGCTACTTCATCACTACAAACTACGACGACTTGATCGAAAAGAGCCTTCGTAAATGGCAACCCAATCGGTTCTACCGGCCACCGGTTACCAATCGCCATCTTACCGAAACCGCCGAGATTGTCCATGCACGCGCGACAGACTGCATCTTTAAACCTCATGGTGATGCAGCTGATAGCGAAAGCATTATATTAACTCGTGAACAATATCGCCAGCTTCTCCCCCAGGGGGAGCGGCATGCCGCATTAGAGTCATTGAAGATGCTCTTGGCAACCAGGCCTGTTGTCTACCTTGGTTTTGGATTTCGCGATCCTGATTTCATTTACGTACGGGATATTTTGTCCAACATATACAAGGGGGGAATCCGTGACCATTATGCAATCATGGCTGATGTTTCGGATGGAGAGACTGACTACTGGAGACGGAATTACGGCATCCATCTTGTCAACTATGCCACAACTGAGCGCTCGGACAAGACTAGAGATCACTCG
>JANNJI010000628.1:0-9699 GCA_031405795.1 Gammaproteobacteria bacterium | reverse complement strand
GAGCCATACGGAAATTGGCAATACCCGCCTGCAATACAAGCCGGACAAGGACAGCATCATTAATCTCGAGTACCGTTTCTCGCGTAACACAAGCGATACCATCGACAACACCATTCGTACCTTCGGCGCCTCCACCGCCTGGCGATTCAATCCGCGCTGGCGCGTGCTCGCCGGACATCAGTTTGACGTCCAGAATGACCATAAACTGGAAAACTTTTTCGGTATACAATATGACAGTTGCTGCTGGGGTATACGCCTGATCGCCCGGGAACGTTTTGACAAACTCGATATCAACAATAACTTGGTATTCGACCAAGCGATTTATCTCACGCTCGAACTCAAGGGTTTATCCAGCATCGGTCAGCAAAGCGAAACGCGCTCCCTGTTGGAAACTCAAATTTACGGCTACACAGAATAACTTATAGGTAAAGGATCATGAGAACACTTGTCATTGCATTCACCGGCCTGCTGATCGGAAACAGCGCCATCAGCGCCACGACGCCGCGCCCCGAGATTGCCGAACTGGACAGCATTGTTGCGATTGTTAACAAAGATGTCATTACCGGCGTTGAACTCAACAAACGCATAGAACAAGTAAAAAAACAAATGCAGGGCAACTCGGCGAGCTTACCGCCGGAAGCCGTATTACGCCGACAGATACTGGATCGTTTAATCATTGAGGAACTACAGTTACAATTGGCCAAGATCAGCGGTATCCGTGTTGATGATGAACAACTCAATCTGGTCATTACCAATATTGCCAAGGATAACCGCCTGACACTTGAGCAGTTTCGCGAAGTACTCGCCAAAGACGGCATCACCTTCAGTGAATTCCGCGAACAAATGCGCAATGAAATGATCACCACACAATTGCGACGCCAACGGGTTGATAACAGCATCAGCATTACCGAACAAGAAGTCGATAATCAGGTTGAACGTCATGGAAACGCACAGACCGAGAATGAATTTCGTGTCGCACACATTTTAATTGCTGTACCAGAAGCCGCATCGCCCGAAGTCGTCGAGACAGCTGATAAAAAAGCACAAGACCTGCTCAAAAAATTGCGCAGCGGTGCGGATTTCAACCAAACTGCCATGTCGGTCTCCTCCGCGCCACAGGCCCTGCAAGGCGGCGATCTAGGCTGGCTCAAACAAGGTCAATTGCCAACCCTACTGGCGGATACCGTGCCTGCACTTAAGATCGGCGACATCACCGGACCGCTGCGCAGTGCAAGTGGCTTTCATATTGCCAAACTCATGGATAAACGCAGTAGCCAGATTAAACACGTGATTGAACAAACCCTGGCGCGTCACATCCTGATTAAAACTGATCAAGTCACGACCGATAGCGTTGCGCGTGAGCGGCTTGAGCGTATTCGGCAACGTATCCTGGCCGGTGACGATTTTTCACAACTTGCACGTGCAGGTTCCTCGGACATCAGTTCCGCCTCCGAGGGTGGCAACCTGGGTTGGATAAGCCCTGGCGTCATGGTGCCGGAATTCGAAGAAACCATGAGCAAAATAAAACCCGGTGACATCAGCGCACCCTTTCAAACACGTTATGGCTGGCATATCGTGCAGGTGATGTCACGCCGGACGCATGATGATTCCAAGGAACACCTGCGCCAACAGGCGCGGCAATTAATTTTGCAGCGTAAGACTGCTGAAGAAACCGAAAACTGGTTACGACGTTTGCGAGCAGAAGCCTTTGTCGAAATTCGGTTCGGTGAATAAGCCCCACGAAAGCGATACATCAACATGAATACGCTGCATTCTTGTCTGGCGCTCACGGCAGGTGAACCTGCCGGGATTGGCCCTGATATCATCATTCAATACGCTCAGCAGCAGCAAACCATTCCCTGGGTGGTGATTGCCGATAAAAACCTATTCCACGAACGTGCCGGGCAACTCAAACTACCACTGCAGATACATGACTATGCTGCAACAACCACAGCAACGGTATTACCCGCCGGACATATTTATATTTTACACACCCCACTCACAACCTCTTGTCGCCCTGGTCAACTCAATCCCGACAACGCGATATATGTGTTGCGCACCTTGCAACTGGCAGTGACGGAATGTCTGGCTAACCGTTTTTCAGGTTTGGTCACTGGCCCCGTGCACAAAGCAGTAATAAACGATGCCGGTATCGCCTTCACTGGTCACACCGAATATTTGGCCGAATTAACTCACACCGATACGGTGGTGATGATGCTGGCAACACCGGGGCTGCGCGTGGCGTTGGCAACCACGCACTTACCTCTTGCCCAGGTGAGCGCGGCGATCACACCAACATTATTAGAAAATATCCTGCGCGTGTTACGCCAGGATCTACAAACAAAGTTAGCCATAACACAACCGCGCATTGCGGTGTGCGGGCTTAATCCTCATGCCGGTGAGAATGGCCATCTTGGCCGCGAAGAAATTGATGTCATCATCCCGGTACTCACAAAATTACGTAACGAAGGTTTTCATCTGCATGGCCCCTTGCCCGCCGATACCGCCTTTGTCCCTGCGATCCTGCAACAAACCGATGCCTACCTGGCGATGTATCATGATCAGGGCTTACCAGTATTAAAATACGCAGGCTTTGGACATGCGGTAAATATTACCTTAGGCCTGCCCTTTATCCGCACCTCGGTTGATCACGGCACGGCGTTGGAACTGGCGGGTAGCGGCAGGGCCGTGATCAACAGTCTTGTTTATGCAATCGATGTGGCGAAGGAAATGGTTAGTAATAAGGCGGCTGGATAACCGTTTACAAATAGCTATTTATAAAATGATGCATGAAAAATTAGAGACTATTTATTATGATATTCTACTTGAGAAATCGAGCGAAGCGAGAAATATTATATTTAAAACATCGAAGCTATTCAACAACATCCAGATTTCTTCCTACGGTCGAAATAAAAAAACAGTAATTAATCAGGAATTCCTTAAATGAATTGTTTTAAAAAAGTAATTTTTACTATAGCTCTCATCACTTCATTTAACCTGCGGTTTTCTTATGCTGTTGATAATTCATTTATAATTTCACCCATTAATAGTGAAGAGAAAAAACAAATTTCCGCATTGTTTAAAACATATGAAACGAAATGGGTTTCAGCCAAAGAATTGGAAGACCAGCCTGGCGCTTACTGGCAGGATGATTTAAAAGAACAAAGTTTTAAAATCAGCTCAAATCAGCCTTCATTGGAAGATGTCTATTTTGTACCTATTCAGGCAGATTATAAAAATGGGATTCATTCGGATAAAAATCGGTCGCAAAATCTTTCTCTTTTGCTCATTGATCGAAAAAATCGAGACATTAAAGAACTGCCGAAACATCCCGTATTAACGTGGAATTTTTTTGAAATTAAAACTGTAGCTTTTCGAGACTTGCAAGGGGATGGCAAGAGATGCATTATTGTGAATGCCGCAGGCATGACAGGCGTAGGTCCTGACGGTGCGAATCCATTTGATGTCTACGCGATCTATATTCCAGAACCAAATGGAACCTGGAGGATGGATGAAAAATTGCACGCTATTATCGCCGAAAAACTGTACCGAAAATGTAAAGATGAAAAATGTAGAAGTATAAATGAGGTGATTAAAGTTGCAAAGAACTACTTCAAAGAATTGAAAAAATAAACTCTTTCCACTAAAGTTAAATATGTCAATATTTACCCAACTAAATTATTTATGATAATGAAAGCAAACTAACCCTGGTAGATTTTATTGCGAGAACAGCTTATGGAAACCCAAATTTTATCCCAACAACAACTCTTTGCGCTGTCACTCACCGCGCCGATTCTCGTATCGTGGCGTACTCCTCTATATACTGCCTTAACCACCGGCCAATCGGCTGAAGTAGGTGATATGTTGCAAAGTTGGTGGGATGTGACGTCGGAACAAGGTCTGCGCGAGATGATAACATGGTTGGAAAAGGAAGGCGGGCATACAGTGTATTTTATACGGTGGATAAGAAAATTTGAAACGATGACATTTATGCAGCGCCGTGACTTAATTGCGCACTTAAAAGAAACCGACCGGGATGAGTATGTTCGGGCAAAATTAGTCGAGCATTATCGACTGGATCTGGGACCGTATACGATATTAGCGTTCGATATTGCCCGCATTACTTTACTGGTGAGATCCGGCTATGACATGGGATGGATTCCTGAGGACGAGGCATGGGAAATTTTGCTACGCCAGGCAGATAAGATCGTTCAACAACGCATGTGGATGTCACATTTTGATTACTTGTATTCATATATAGTAGGACGCACGTTTGGCATGCGTAAAGACGTAGCGGGAACCCTCGAATCAATTGAAAACGCCCATAGACTGATCACAAACTACAGCTCTCCCTGGTTAAGTCATGCACCATGGCCTACCTTCGATAAAACGAAGTCCGCAGAAGAGCGTTCAGTACATTAATGATAAATTATTGGGGGCATTATGAGTAATGAATTAAATGAAATAATTAATACTGCATCCAGGTTACTCACCAATAAGGAGTATACGGAGCTGGATTCATTGATTGACGAAGGTGTTCTGCAGCGCTTTCAACAAGCCGTACTATATTATTTTAAATGTATTGCACGTCATGAAATGAATTCTGACGGACAGGACATTTTAGGCTATGTTCATCAAGGTTTACTGCTAAACGAGAAATATAAAAATCTACTGGAGATTCATTATATTTACACTATGCGACTTGATCTCCCGGAATGTGCGCTACTGAGTAGCAGTCGCTTATGTGAGTCTTACCCAGATAATTATACCTATCAGTTTTGGTATGCGGAGGCTTTGCAGAAAAATGGCGCACAAGCCGATGCAGCACGGGCCTTCTCCAAAGCGCATTGTCTGATTTCAATATTGCATACGCAAAACGGTGATCTGCAGAATGCTATTATTGAAATTGACAAGGCGATTCAGTTTGACTCTAACCATCATTTTGCCGCCTTTAATAAAGCAAAAATATTGTATTATCAGGACGAAATAGAATCTGCTATAGAGTTATTGTCGTCACTGCAAGATTGCGCAGACATCCAGGTCGATGTTACCGAACTCCAATGCAAGATTGCAGAATATTATAACGATGCCGATGCAATGTTAAATTTCAGCCATCGTATTTTATCCACCGTACCTGATCATCCCTATGGATTGCGTGCCGGAATTAAGGCGGCTCGTTTACGAAGGGCTATAATACCGCTGTTTGATTCCATTGATAAGGTATTGTCATATCATGAGGACGATATATGGAGTCACTTGATTAGGTTTTCCTTTGCCAAACATTTAGCGGATGATGATGGATTTTTTCTCGCCAGCCATGATTCAGATGTATTATACCGCAGCATCGATATTTTCATGCAAAGCGGTATGTATGACGCCGCTGTTAATCGTATTCTTGCTTTTCCCGTAACAGATACACGTTTTGTGGTGCTGATTGAAAAATCGGCGTGGCAGCTTTGGCGATATAATCAGTTTGCGCTGATGAAAGATGTAATGCAATATGCTTTGCAGCAAACGCAGTCCAGTGTGGCGTTTTATGGTTTTCTTGCAGAGTCTGTGTCCTGTACGGAATCAATGGGCAAAGGTCTCGAAATTATTCAACAGGGCGAGCAACTCGATCCTTATGACACAACCTTAGGCTACTTTAAAGCCGTTATCCTGTCAGCTTTATGGTTAGACAAAGAATCATTGCCTATTCCACTGGAATATACGGATACATTGCGCCGTGTGTTAATGGAATACTTAAGCCAGCATCCGCATGATAGCCGTGCGCTCTATGCCCTGGCGGGGATATGTTATTCGATCACAGATTACTCGGATGCAAAGCGCTATATTGAGCAGGCGATAGACGATGGGATTAGTAATGTATATGTTTATTACTGGTTGGCGAGAATACTGCACAAGTGCGGTGATATACAGGGCGCACTGGAAGCCTTTGAGCAGAAATTTGAGATGCGTTCTTCCATGAGTCAGCGTAAATTCAAACACTATCTTACCAAGGCAGAAATTTTTGCTGATTTAGGGGATACCGAATCATTGCAGAGAACAATTGATTTTATTGAACAGCAATGGCCAGCACAATTGGAAGTTGATTATCGACAGCAGCTTGAAAACTGGCGACACCTATTACAGCCTGAGAGCAATTAAAGCTGTTATCAGGCAACACCTCTCTGGTACGTGACTTTTCCTGAACAGATCACCTGTGTACACAGCTGATTTATTTAACCAAAAACATCGCCGCCAGTCCCAGGAAAATAAAAAACCCCATGCTGTCGGTGGTGGCGGTGATTAAAATGCTGGAACCCAGGGCGGGATCGCGGCCGAGGCGATGCAAAGTGTAAGGCACAAATAATCCTACACACGCGGCGATCAATAAATTCAAGATCAATGCCACGGCGATCACGATCGCCAAGGCTATGTTGGAATAAAATAGCCAGGCGAACAACGCCACGATGCTGCCAAGAAACAGGCCGTTGATAATGCTCACGCCTAATTCGCGGCGACTGAGCATGGCAAAGTTATTCGTGGTTAATTGTCCCAGTGCCAGTGTGCGGATCACCAGGGCCGTGGTTTGATTGCCGGTATTGCCGCCGACGCTGGCGACGATCGGCATGAGCGTCGCCAGCGCAATCAGTTCCACTATACTGGCTTCAAAAAATCCAATCACCCGTGAGGCAACAAACGCCGTCATTAAATTGATCAATAACCACGGCCAGCGATTACGCGCACCCTGCCAGATGGTGGCAAACAAGTCTTCATCGCGCCGCAAACCCGCCAAAGCCAGCAATTCCTCGCTATTGCGATCACGTAAATAATCCATCATCACATCCACCGTCAAACGGCCGATGACCTTGCCGCGATCATTCACCACCGGTGCGGAGACCAGGCCATAACGTTCAAACGCCAATGCAGCATCACGCGCACTGTCTTCCGGACCGAAACGTACCACGTCCTTGGCCATCACATCGATCACCTTGGCGACCGGAGCCTGGCGTAACACACTCTGGATAGTTAACACGCCGCGCAACACACCGCGTCGATCACAGACAAATAATTTATCCACCTGATCCGGAAATTCATCCACCTCACGTAATTTTGCCAGTACCTCAGCCACTGCATCAGACTCATACACTATGACCATCTCATTGCTCATCAAGGATCCGACACTATGCTCGGCATACGAAATGGAGGATGTAAAAAAATCACGTTCCTGTTCGGACATGCCTTGTAAACAGGCCTGCAATACCTCCGGTGGCAGTTCCTCGGCAAGATACGCCAGATCATCGGTATCCAATTGCGCGAGTTGCGTGATGAGTTTTTGCGGATCGATGGCCGCAAGCAGTGGCGCACGCAGACTATCGGAGACTTCCAGCAACACATCACCGGCCTGATCATCACGTACATGCTGCCAAACCAGCAAGCGATCCTCCGGTGGCAGATTTTCCAAGATATAGGCAATGTCCGCCGCGTGCATGCGCTGCACCCGGTTTTCCAGTTCCGCCAGACTCTGCCGCCGCACCAAAGCCTCAACCAATTCGTGACGTGGCTGCGCCTGGCTGTGAACCATGTGCTCAACAACACGTTGCTTGTCCAATAACTCACGGACGATCTCAAACTGGTGCTGGATAATATGCCGGGTGTTTTGCGTTTCCATCTGACGCCTCTGCGCTGGTTATGCTTTGTGGTATTCTACGCCATTGTATAACTCTCACGGCAACACAATAATGACTCATCGCCTGCGCAAACGTTTCGGTCAGCATTTCTTGCATGACCCTCGCGTGATTCAAAATATTATCCAGGCCATTGACCCCAAAGCCACGCAACATCTGGTGGAGATCGGTCCGGGCCAGGGCGCCATCACCTTCCCCTTGCTCAAGCACCTCAAGCAGTTAGAGGTCGTTGAGATCGACCGCGACTTGATTCATGCTTTACAGCACAGTGGCCATGCCAACCTGATTGTGCATGCCGCCGATGCCCTGCGTTTTGATTTTTGTTCACTGTGTCAGAGCAGCGATGATAAATTGCGGCTGATCGGCAACCTGCCCTACAATATTTCCACCCCGTTATTGTTTCACCTGTTTCGCATGAGTCACTGCATTGCCGACATGCATTTTATGCTGCAAAAAGAGGTGGTAGACCGCATGCTCGCCCCGCCTGGCGACAAGACCTACGGCCGCTTGAGTGTGATGGTGCAGTATTATTGCAACGTGATCGAATTATTTGATATTGGCCCCGGCGCCTTTACCCCGCCCCCCAAGGTTCACTCGGCCATCGTGCGTTTAATTCCGCATGCCACACCACCGGTATCCTGCACACCTGAGCGCTTATACGCGGTGGTGAACCAGGCCTTTTCGCAACGACGCAAGACCCTGCGCAATGCCGTACACCGCTGGCTGAGCGCCGAACAAATCCAGGCCTTGAACATCGATCCGGGTCTACGACCCGAGCGCCTGTCGCTCAGCGATTTTGCCAAACTGGCCAAAGCCATCACCTTCGACACGGACACAACAGCCGATCCCAGCCAAAATTCCGGGGATTGATCTCAATGTCGATGCTGTCAGTGACGCTAACTCCAGGAAAGGAGCGTCTGCTAAATACGGTATCGCCATGGCTGAAGTCAACAACAATGCCCTGCTGTTATTCCAGGTGGGGCCGGTTCTATGCTGCGCACCCACCCAGCGGGTCGCGGCGATCATTGAACCGCGCCCACTGACCCGTCCGCCCGGCGCCTCGCCCAGCCAACCCGGTATCTTCAAACACGCAGGCAACATTGTCACTAGCCGCGATTTGCGTTATCACTTTGGGGTGACGCAACAGAATTGGAAAATCCCCGGCCGTATTATCATTGCCACGCTAGCGCAAGGCAGTAGCGGGTTTTTTGTCGACGAGATTACTGCTGTCATCGCAATGCCGAGCACCGGTTGGGGGACATTACCGGCGCAGATCCCTCGCAGCGTGTTCAGCCGTACGTTGTTGCTCGATGAAAAAATGTATCTGTATACGGATTTCGACAAACTCGATACCCTCCGGGAACAAGGCTGCTTGCGTTTATACCTTCAACAGCTACTGGCACAACAGGAAAAATCCTCTGTACGCGAGTCGCCTACGCGAGTCGAAGCCAGTTCCTGTGCGACTTCAACGAATCTTCGCGATCAGACCCTGCCAGCTGTTATCGCAGTAACCCCACCGATCAACACGATGGCACACACAAGCAATAAAACCAGTGCAAAACGACCTGACATGGCTCACTCAAGAAAGAAACCCGTTAAACACTCGTTGTCTCCACGCAAATGCGATGGCGCCCCTGTATTAACCACGATCCGCAAGCCCAACGCGATACAACCCGGTACCACGCTATTAACAAAGCCCCTCATACAAAGAAACACCACATCGTCGCCGGTACACACTGAAACAACAGCGCCATCACTTCATCGCACGGCCACCGTCGTGACAATGCAACACCCCAGGTTGCTCACCAAACAAAAAACCGCACCGCTGGTTGCCGCCATGATCGTGTTGGTTTTGATAGGTGGCATATTCTCGTTTTTTTTCAATTCACCGGTATCACGTAACGCAAAAACGACGCCAGCCGTCGCTGAAACAGCTGTTGTTGCATCACAACCTTCGCCTATTAAGGACGAACCCGTGCGGACATCGTCCGTTGCCAGCACCGCCGCCCCTTATCAAGCGACGATCATG
>JANNJI010000627.1:0-9849 GCA_031405795.1 Gammaproteobacteria bacterium | reverse complement strand
GCGTTCAAGCAACATGGCCCTCGCTAATATCATGGGCCCAATGAGGTAATGCCCTTGACCTGCATTTATAGAAAACTCTGCGTATTGCTTGACGGCAGAAAGCGTGGGTTTGTTTTTGTACCAATTTTTATTAAAACATCTTTCAAGAAATTTGGCGTAGGCAGTAACAGGTGAAAAGTCGGACTCAATGGCAGCAAGGTTATCCGTATACACCTTATAGGCTTTGTCGAGATATAAGTTGGCTTCATTAAACTGGGCTTTATTGGCGTAAATTTGCGAGATGTCTTCATAAATATCCGCAACACAGCGAATTGCGTAGGAGTGATCTTCTTGTTTTCCTATTAAACGTTCATAGTAGTACATGGATGCCATTAACATATCGATACGGCTAAGCCTTAAGCCTTCTTTGTGAAAAAAACTCCCCGCATCACTCGCAGAAAAATACGTGAGTATGGTTGGTCTTGCTAAAGTGGCTTTTTCGAGAATATCTTGATACACCCGTTCTGGAAATAGTGCAGCATCCATTTTGTAAAAAGAAAGGTGCTCTTTGAAGCCTGAATATGCCTGGGCAACGACGGGGTAAAGTGCAACGGACTCCGCGAAACGCTCCAGCTGGTGATGAAAATTTATTTTTTCAGTGCCTTGATTTTTGCTAATTTCTTCATTAGCGGATGCGTAAGGAAAATGAAGCATCTTAATATATAATTCCCAATTTGCCTCAAGCGGATTGGTGGTAATTGATTTATTTAAATATTGAATGCCTTGATGCCAATGCGCCAGATGATTCGAAGGATGATGTTGCGTAAATTGCTCATAAATCACTGCCATGAAATTATAATTGTCTTCGACGTCTTCATCGCCGCTATCGACGGATTTTTGATAAGCCTCACAGGCTTTGTTCCCCTGCTCAAAAAAATCAGCCAATTTATTTTCTTCCAAACTGCGCTGCATCATGTTGTGATAAGCCGCCGCCCTATGGAACCAAAGTATTTTATCAATCAATGCCTCTGCTTTAGATACAATATCCAAGAAGAAAGAAACCTCCCCCTCAGAGATCTTCCCGCATGCAAAATCATAGCTAAGCTGAGCAAAATGAGAAATGTATCCGTCAGCTAAAAGCTCTTTTTCTTCCTTCGTTCCTGTGACAATCAATCTCTCGTAATGCGCATCCAAGGCGTTCCAATCGTAATTGGAAACAAGTTCTGAAATATCTTCTGTATTTATTTTCATAAGTATGGGAAGAATAAACGCCATTTTTCCCTAAGTCCATAGGGAGTTCACACATAACTGACCAACAGCCACTTTCCAGCCAATCTCAGTTATCCCACAAACCGATACTCTGCCGCTTTTACAAAATTGCAACTTGAGTTGAATTATAAATTCGCACACACCCTAGTTTGTGCTACTGATAACGCCTTTCAATACACCAGGCTCATCGCCCGTGCTGGTACTATATTCGGCACCTTTAACCAGTGGCCCCCTAATAGGAAACAACAACGTCTCTGGAATCCATTAACCAGCATGAATTACTGTTTAACAAGGTGGGCGGAGGGTCTGAACAGTTATTTGAAATTCTTGTGCGATGCCAATGTTCTTTTCATTTCATCAACAAGCACTTCCAGTTGAAGAAGCATTGCTTTTACTGCAGGATCATCTGGCTCTTTCGGCAATGGAATTTTTATCTTTGATATTTTATCTTTGTCATCATATGGACAAAACACAAGATCCTCCACCAACACATTCTCAGGAGCGTGCCCGGTATAAAGCACCTCGTTCTCATTTGCGGTCACATTGGAACCATTTTCTTTTCCCAATATACTTCTTATGTCACCCATCGATTGCAAAGCCTTTTCTTGCCATTTAATCGGCTTGCGCTGTAAATTTTCTTGTGACCTCTGGCACCTTTCTTTAATCAAGTCACGATTCAGTTGCTGATCGTCGCTTAATAATAATTCAAAATTGTTTATTATTATTCCCTGAAACTGCTCAGCCAGCACCAGTACGTCTTTAAAAAATGAATTGTCACACGCGGCATTTAACTCTAAATGTAGCTGTATAAAATGGTCATCACCTATTGGCGTACAGAATGTTTTATTAAAACACATATTATGCTGTGGTAACCCAGTAACATCCACCATCGCAGACTCATACGATAACCAATCAACTTTGTTGACGTATTGATATTTCCAGTTTAAGCCACTTTCGTATCCCCAATAGTGACCACCACCTGGCCCCCAACGATTATATATATAACGGTCAACCGCCCCTTCAAATCGATCAGGAAAAAATACGCTGGAGAATTCCTCAACATGAACAATAGAAATAGTCAGCCGGATATCATTACGACCCGACTTATCCATCTCAGGTGATTTTAAATCCCATGAGAAGAACACGATGTCTAATTCCGGTAGTGGAAAACATTCTCTATCATTAATCCTATATTGATCCTGTTGTTTGATATCAATGACAGATACCTCACTGAATGACTTACTTATTTTGTAATTGCCAGGCAGTTTAATGGAAAAATTCGCCAGCGGTAAATCCAGAATTTTTAATTTTTTACTAAAATCAGTTAATTTTTCAAGATTAGGTCCTTTTATCCTGGTAGAAGCAGAATTTTTCATATAAGCGCCTTTTTTAACAATCTATTCCGGCAAGTGTCGACAATTCTCAGTTTCAAGTACCGCATTCATATGTGACAACATATTTTTTTCTATATAGTTTTTCCGAAGCTGTCTAAATCGTTTCTTTATTTGCTGATACTGATTATCCACCCAGTCGTAATAGAAGAAACCGCTGGATTCAAAAACAAACCATTCCAATTTATCTTCAGCATTGTCTCTCAAAATATTGTGTAATTCAGTAATGTTTATCAGGCTCATAACAAATGGGGTAATATGAGGTGCCTCGAATGTGTTCTCATGAATGCCAGCTGTTACATACTGAGCCGCTTGTTCAAGATTAGCGTTTAAAAGTACTAATCTTAATTTCTGAGTTATATCATTTGCCATGCCTTCACACATTGCCATTAGCGAATCATAATGTAGCTTGTCTTTTTTTTCATCTATGTAACATTTCCATTTAAACTTTAAACTCAGCATTTTGTCACAGGAAATTGCGTAATGAATAAAGTAGTACACATCATCGTTACCATCTTCCCTGTCCAGCCTGTAACTAATAACGTTATATCCATTCACTGGCTTGGATAACCATCGACTGATTTTGTAGTACTCCTTTATTTCGGTGCCAGTAAACTCATCATTAGAAATTTTGTTTGGTATGAAAAAGTGACTAAAAATATACCGCACAGCAGCCGCATTCAGGTTTTTGTATTTAAACAATGAGGAAAATGCAGGCAAATCTTGCGCAGTGATATCCAGTGATAATTTGGCAATCCCTGGAGCCTTGCCGTTATAAAACCATTTATTATAAAACAAACGTCTTTCTTTCGGTTTTAAATCATCATCTGCCTTATATTCGGTGGTTGCTTCTTTAAACTGGCGAAATTCATGTCCAACAAGATCACTGTCCGCTGGCAAATCAAGACTTAACACGGCACCCTCTATGAAGATTTCTTTTTTATTCCTTATGCGAACAGAAGGTCCCAGCGGATATCTGTCCGATTTTTTATATAACGCTAGAGGATTATTATAATAAACCCAGCCTTCTATAAACAAATACAACCAGGGCAACAATCTCGCACCTATTAGAGCCCAACCTAAAAAATACATGAAAGTTATAAAATTCCATATGAATATGAACGGAACCATCGACAACATAATAAGTGAATAGACAATTCCCCCTAATTCACGAACCCGCTCATTTTTTCGCTCACTAAAGACTTTAGCTACACCGGAAACGACTAATACAAGAATAGTCAATGGTAAAATATATTCTTTATTAATAGCTCCGCTCAGCGGCCTCAAAATGTATTCGAAAATATTTTCCATTATCATCCGGTTTTTTTTGTTATACGTAAAATATCAATCAGATTAATCAATATATAGAGCCAGACACTATCTTCTTAAGTACTGGTTGCAACAATCGCCAAAACTACACCTTTCATATGTAAAATCGCAACTGACCTCGCCTACTACCTTAGCAGATATGCTGATCTTCTCCCGATTTCATAAACACCCGGAAAGGAGTGTACCTGCTGCCTTGTGACTAGCGCAACCACTTTCCGTTTGAGCTCAGCAGTATATTTCGTTCCGTTTTGTTTTATTTTTCACTTCAGCGTTATAGTATTGATTTTCCCCTTTCACGGTGGTCTACAATTTCAGGGGAAGAACAAAGAAATGCAAAGCCTGTCCCTGGTTAGTTTGCATACTATCCTGGAGCATGTGCCTGTGTGCAGGGTACGGTTGTGACAACACAACGCAGGATAGAGAACAAAGAACCGAAACTGAGTATTGAGTGAGATGCAAGAACATGAATAAAGATAATTGCAACGGATACGACGCTGACCCTTTTAAACAGGATGACTCAAATATACATGAGAATAATTATTCTGAACTGAAGATTGCCCCTGATCAGGAAGACTTCGTGATCATGCAGTCTGGTCGTGCCTCCTTGGCGAATAAACAAATCTCAATCATAGGAAGGCTCCAGATCTACGTTAGAAGTGGTTCGCAATATGCGACCTGGAGGCAATTCCCGAGTTCCATATACCATGAGGTGCTTGTGGCTCCTGGAAAAATAAATGTTACGCCAGACTACACCATGAGCATCTCGGAAGACAATGAAACTTATCAGAATTATGCCAAAATGCCAGCCGATCAAATTGTTGGCGCCAACTTTAGAAAAAATATTTTTGCAGATTTTTCACCATTAATTGTTACACCTGGAATTTACAAAATTAGAGCCAGATACTTTAATCGTGAATCTAATTGGCTGGAAATTACGATTGAGCCTTAAGCTTCCCGAAAACAAGCGTTTATCCATGACAGAGAAAACCGTCTACCATAAAATTTACTCGGTAATATACGTATCCCATGTAAAAGTTTGGCACTTTCTTAAGTATTTAAAAGCGTTTATCGGATATCCGGATTCTCCATCCAAAGAGGCAATTATTTACAATTCTAATGCAGTCGTTTTGTGAAAAAATGTAAATGAACCAGTTTTCAGTTTTGACGTTATATAAGTAAATAGTTTCTAAGCTGGAAATGTCAGGTATCGGGGTGCTGCGCTTTGCGTAGTCATCAAAATTCTGATAACTTGACCCTTTTCCATGGTTTCATCCGTCGAATGACCATGGGTAGCATTGGCAATGTTATCTTCTCGTCTATAACAAGGGACTAAATTAACATGAAAAAACCCAGTATATGGGCAAAAGCAGATTCATTAGCCAATCAGCAAAAGCTGCAAGCGGCACTTGATGAAACACAGACCATCCTTACTGAGGCACGAAAACTAAGTCAGGATACTTTAATTGCAGAGGCGTTGGTACGCACCGTGCGCTTGCAAATTGGCCTGCACGGTTATGAAACCGCCGTCCGGTTTTTACATGAACAGCAATGGCCAACGCAACCCCTCGAAAAAACACTGGTTGAACTGTTTTTTGCCCATACCCTGATGGAATATTTTGACGCGTATAGCCTGGAAATCAACAACCGCGAAAAGACAGTCTCGACAACAACCATTGATCTAAAGGCGTGGACCAAAGAACAACTATCAGAAAAAATAATCGCCTGCTTTAATTCCGCTTTAACGCAAAAAGAGCTGATGAGTCAGAAAATATCCGATTTTTACCAACCTTTTTTTAATAGTAATAACTATCCGCATAAGATTCGCGGCATTTTACGCGATGCGATTGTCTATATCGCGGTGAAGCACCTGGCAAATTCGCATTACTGGACCCCGCAACAAACCAATGAAGTTTACAAAGTAAACATCAAGTTACTGGCAGCCACCCCTCAGCAGGTACGCCTGGCGCCGGGTCAATATGATTCACATCCCTTGGAAATACTCGCGAGCTGGCTTGGTGAACATATTGCATTTCATCAGCAGCACGGTCGACCTGCCGCCGCCTTAGAAGCCCATTACATGCTAATAGAATATTTACACAGCCATGCCAATGACGCGGGGCTAAAGAAAGAATTAATTAAGGTGCTGCGACAAGTACAAAATAAAAATAAAGAACTGCAATGGTGGTCAAAGGGACAAGCCTTGCTGTCTGAGTTGATACAGGAACAAGAAGAACCGGGTGCATTAATTGAAGCCAGAGCAGAAGCATTATTGGGAGCTGAAACTTATCCTGGCAGTTATGGGGCCGCGCGGTGCGTTACCAATGTTGAGAAGATACAACAGCCTGCATATCGGCTAACAAGTATGAACCTGGATGGGCTGCAGAAAAAATCGATCTCCGTTCGATACAAGAATATCACGCATTTATATTTTCGCGCCTACGAGTTAATACTGGAAACAATGTTAAAAGAAAATATCTACTCGCAACCAGGTTCAATTCGCGATCCAAAAAGGTTTATTAACTCGCATGAGAACATCCCAGTTTTTACCTGGTCAGAGACGCTGAGCCCAACCCCTGACTACACTTTTCATCATCACCTCATCGCGCCAAAAATAAGTAAAAAAGGCCTGTATTTTGTGGTGGCCTCAGCCAATGCTGATTTTTCAGAATCAAACAACGCTTTGGTCGGCGTTACTTTACTGATTTCTGATTTGGTGTTAATGCACCAAAAACCCAGCAATACTCTTTATGAGTTTAAAGTATTAAACGGCGAGTCGGGAGTAGCTGAACCGGGTACAGAAGTAGCCCTGTATTCTTATGAATGGGAAAAGAAGGCGCAGCTTGTACAAATACAAGAATCCGATAACGATGGCACCGTGCAGTTTACGATTGCCCCCGCTGAGAATACCTATTTAAATTATTTTGTTTTGGCGGTTAAAAAAGAAAGCTTTTCCATCCAAAAAGATTTTTTCTATCATTTTCGTGAAGACAGTCCTGAACTGAAGCAAAGCCTGGTATTTACTGATCGCGCCATCTACCGCCCTGGTCAAAAAATACTGTGGAAAGTGGTCGGTTATGAAGGAAACCGACAATCAGGGAAATTCCATACTGCCGAAGAAGGGACGCGCCTGGATGTTAATCTCATTGACACCAATCTCCAGGTAGTCACTCAACAGAGTGTCAGTTTAAATGAATATGGAACGGGTTCCGGTGAGTTTACGATTCCAACTGGTCGACTGCTAGGACATTGGAGCATCCGTGTTAATCCACCATTTGATGGCTCAAACAGTTTGCGGGTTGAAGAGTACAAACGACCAACCTTTGAAACAAGCTTGACCGATGCGCTGACGGATATGCGGTTGAATCACCGCGCAACCGTGAAAGGTGAAGCTAAATATTATTTTGGGCAACCCGTCAGCGGTGGCAAGGCAAGTTGGCGCGTGTTACGCCGGACGCACATACCCAATTGGTATTGGTATTGTGGTTGGGGGGCCTGGTGGGGAATCAATGTTAATCAAGCCGAACAGACCATTGCCCAAGGCACTTCCGCGCTGAATGCCGATGGCACGTTTGTCATTGAATTCTTACCCGAAGCCGATGAACAGGCCGCCAATAATCATGCCCTGTCATATAACTTTAATGTTCAGGTGGACGTAACCGATGAAGGTGGTGAAACAAGAAGTGCCTCCCGCGTCTATCGGGCCGGGTGGGTAACGGTCGAAGCAGACTTTGATATTACCGATTCATTTGTAAGATCGTCTGAGCATATTAATGTGACCCCGAAACTGACCACGTTAAATGGCAAGGCTTTACCCGGTCATGCCCGTTTTAAAGTTATCCGCTTACAGCAACCAATGCAAACACCTTTGCCCGCCGATATAGAAAATACCAACATATTTGATCATCGTGCAGATCTGGAAAACTTTGCCACGCCAAGCGATAAACAACGAGAAAGATGGAATGGCGTGATTGACTGGGAGGCCATTGCAGCCAAATGGGCGGAGGGTGAGATTATCCAGACAGGGACACTGGTGCATGACCGGGAAGGCAAGGCGGAAATGCGGATACAGCCGGTTAACAAAGACGGCGTCTATCGCGTTTATTATGAAACAACCGATACGTATGGTGAAACATTTACGATGGCGAAAAATTTTTTGGCCGTATCGGCCCAGCCAACATTAAACCTGCCATTTTTGTTTTTTGTCGACAAAACCACCGCCAAGGTCGGGGAGTCCATTCAGTTATTTGTTTATTCCGGTTTGCGTAATCAACGATTCACACTTGAAACTTATAAATATGATAAGCGCATTGCTAAACGGCAAATCGACGCCAACCAGGATCACGCCTTTATCACCCTACCCATCCGTGAAGAAGATCGCGGTGGCATGAGTTTTCGATTGTGCGGTGTTCGGGACTATCAATCGATGCGGCAAGAGAATGTCATCAATGTGCCCTGGGACAATAAGGAACTACAGGTTAAATTTGTCAGTTTCCGCGACAAAATGCGCCCAGGGGCAATGGAATCATTACGCATCCTGGTGCAGGACTATCAGGGTAAGACGCTGCCGGCGAAAATGGTGGAGGTGCTTTCCTATATGTATGATCGCAGTTTAGATATGTTTGGCCTGCATAGTATCCAAAGTCCGTTGCATGCCTACCCATGGGGTGGCACCAATACACAATGGGGGGTTAACTTATTTTCACAGACTGGACGATCATTTTTAGGTCATTTTGCCGGGCCAGTGGATTACCCTTCTTTACACGAGGACGATTTCGCCGTTATTTATAATTATGGCGTGGGCGGGCCTGGCGCACGATCGGTATTGAAGGATTTTCAGTTTCTGTGTCGAACACGAAGCGTCGATCCCTTTGAAGATCCATTCGGAACCGTAGAGTGTGCAGCTGCACCTGCACCATCGATGACCATGGAAGCCTCCGGTTCAATGGATACTTTACCGATGAGTGACGTATTTGAAGAAGCTACCAGTCTAAGCAAACCCGATAGCGCCGACCCATTTGCGAACCAACCGCAGAAGCCAGAAGCGGACGGTCCATCATTGCGCGTTAATTTTTCTGAGACGGCCTTTTTTAAACCCCACCTGGTACTGGATAAGGATGGGACAGTCGGCATTGAATTTCAGGTTCCCGATTCGGTGACCTCGTGGAACGTCTATGCACATGCCATTACCAAAGATTTTTGCGGCGGCTCGATTCAGCAACAAACCAAAACCGTCAAAGAACTCATCGTCCGGCCCTACATCCCGCGTTTCTTGCGTGAAGGTGATGAGGCGACGATTAAAGTGGTGGTTAACAACGCCGGTGAATCAGATCTGGTCGGCGAAGTAACCTTTGATATACAAGATCCAGACAGCGGGCTCAGCCTCTTGGAAATCTTCGGCCTTAATTCCGCGCAAGCAACGACCACCTTCAATGCCAAGATCAACGGCTCAGATTCAGTCAGCTTTAAGATCAAAGCGCCAAAGAAGATAGCTACCTATGCCTTCAAAGTAACCGCAATAGCCGATAATTATTCTGATGGTGAGTTACGCCCATTTCCTGTGCTGCCGAGCCGGATTCATTTGGCACAATCACGTTTCGTGACGTTAAACAAGACCGATAAAAAAATCATGCGGTTTCCCGATCTCATGGATAACTCTGATGCCACACGGCTCAACGAAAGAATAGTCGTCACTGTGGACGGACAATTATTTTTTAGTGTCTTGTCCGCCCTGCCCTACTTGATCAATTTTCCCTATGAGTGTGTTGAACAAACCTTCAATCGGTTTTTTTCAACGGCAGTCGTGCAGTCGATCTTCGATCGATTCCCCAGCGTTGCAAACATGGCAAAAGAAATGTCAACGCGGCAGACACACGTAGAAGGT
>JANNJI010000626.1:0-1638 GCA_031405795.1 Gammaproteobacteria bacterium | reverse complement strand
TCCTCAAGCAACTACGACGCCAGGGACAGAAGACATTACTTATTTCTGCGAAGAGGGATGGCGGTTTGCGACTTCGACAGAAAAATCCTGGCGCGTGAATGGGTAAATTTGTTTGATACACGTTTTAGCGATTGGCGTAATGAATTGCTGAATGAAAACTATTGGCAGTGTATTGACGATATCCCTGATCATCGTTATTGGAGCCTGCATCAATCCCTCAAGACGGAAATGTTGAATGATGTCTGTCAGCGAGTGACTTTCCAACATCGCCGCAATGGCGCAAGCGAGGCGGTGATCCGTCGTGTCACCCAGCATTTGAGCGAGGGTGAAACGGATATACTGGTGTTAGGGTTTGCGCGGCGTTTTGCAACTTATAAACGCGCTACGTTGATTTTTTCCGATTTGCCGCGCTTGAGCAGAATTCTTAATAATCCAACCAAACCCGTTATTCTGATCTTTGCGGGCAAAGCGCATCCGCAGGATATTCCCGGGCAAAAACTGATAGAGACAATATATCGCTATTCACAGCAACCGGAATTTATTGGTAAGGTGATATTGCTGGAAGGTTATGACATGGGGCTTGCCCGTAAACTGGTGACCGGTTGTGATGTCTGGATCAATACCCCCGAATTTCCATTGGAAGCAAGCGGCACCTCCGGTCAAAAGGCCGGTATTAATGGCGTGATAAATTTAAGCGTCTTGGACGGTTGGTGGGGGGAAGGATTTAACAAAGACAATGGCTGGGCGATCTCGCCACATAACCCAAGTTTTGATCCAACCTATCGCTATAATGAGGAAGCTAACGATTTACTGGATATCTTAGAAAAACAGGTTGTACCACTGTATTATTCACGTGACAGTCATGGTTACTCAACGGCCTGGGTGAAGATGTCGAAGGCGTCCATGCGTACGCTGATCCCACGGTTCAATTCCTTGCGCATGTTTATGGATTATATGAAAAAGTTTTACTTGCATGCGCGGAATCAATCGCGAAAACTGACTGAAAATAATTCGCTTGGCGCAAATCAGCTGGCCGAATGGAAAAGAAAAATTCGTCAGGCATGGCCGAAGGTTAATATGCGGTTGGTAACAAAGCCGCCGACGTGCATTCATTACAATGATCAATTTATTATTGAAGTTATCGCCAATCTTGGCGGGTTAAGCCCGGAAGATGTGAGTGTAGAATGCCTGACAAATGATGCGATGGAAGACACGACAGCCACGCAGCATAATTATTTGTTCTCAAAAATCACGCGTATCTCGGACAGTGAACATCTTTTCTCGCTGGAGATGAAACCCGAGAATACCGGATTACACTACTTCGAAATTCGTATGTATCCTTTCAACCCGCTGTTAAGTCACAAATTTGAAATGGGGTCTATGATCTGGTTGTGAGGTAAAGAGAACTTTTGCCTGACTGATTTCGCTGGAACAATGACTTAGTTTGATCGGTTATATAAGCCGATCAGATCACGTAACTTCACTGCCAGATCAGGTGTCAGCATTTCCCAGTTAAACCGCCAACTCCAGTTGTGTCGTTCGGTTCCGGGCGTATTCATGCGATGCCCCGGCCCCAGCGCCAGAATATCTTGCATCGGAATTATTGCTAAAGCGGCAACCGACCCCAGGGCAGCAGCA
>JANNJI010000625.1:0-1096 GCA_031405795.1 Gammaproteobacteria bacterium | reverse complement strand
AGATCCCGCTCTTCGCTCACACCCTTGAACGTTGCCGGTGTGGCCGCGGGCTGACCGTGGTGGGTGATGATGATCAATCGATCTACACCTGGCGCGGCGCCAAGCCCGAAAACCAGACGCAACTGCAACAGGATTTTGCCGATCTCAAAGTGATCAAGCTGGAACAAAATTACCGCTCCACCAGCCGCATCCTGAATGTCGCCAATCACTTAATTAAAAATAACCCGCACGTGTTTGAAAAACGCCTGTGGTCGAATTTCAGCGGCGGTGATCCAGTCAAGATCATCGCCTGCCGTGATGAAGAAGCCGAGGCGCAACGGGTAATCGGCGAGTTGCTGCATCATAAATTTTCCAAGGCCACCCGTTTTCAGGACTACGCCATCCTTTATCGCGGCAATCATCAATCACGCTTGTTTGAACGGGTGTTGCGCGAGCAAACCATCCCGTATTCATTGAGCGGTAGCATGTCATTTTTTTCGTTTGCCGAGATCAAGGATATCCTCGCCTATCTGCGCATCCTCAGCAATCCCGATGATGACAATGCCTTTGTGCGCATCGTCAACACCCCGCGCCGCGAAATTGGCACGGCCAGCGTGCAAAAACTCGCGGAGTTTGCCGCTAAACAAAATCTGAGCTTGAGTGTTGCGGCGGCAGATAGCACCCTGGCGCAACACTTAAGTACCCGCGCCACCCAAAACCTGCGTGAGTTTTCGCAATGGCTGGAGAATTTTTCCCGCCAGAGTGCGCAAAATTCACCGGATGTGGCGATTAAACAATTGTTACATGAACTCGACTATGAACGTTGGCTAACCGACAGCAGCGCGGATGAGATCAGTGCCAAGCGCAAGATGGACAACGTCAATGAATTGCTCGATTGGTTTGCACGTCTGGTGCGTCATGACCCCGACGCCGATCTCGCCACCTTACTGGCCAAACTCACTTTGCAGGAACGCATGGAACGCGAAGACAATAATGATTCCGGGGATCGCGTAGCCTTGACGACGTTCCTCTTCGATGTTATCGGTCTCAATGCTGTTGCGGTGCGGCAATAAATTTTCTTCCCAACCGATCAAATAGACATGGGGAAATTCCAGGC
>JANNJI010000624.1:0-7854 GCA_031405795.1 Gammaproteobacteria bacterium | reverse complement strand
GGATCACCTTTTTGAAATGCCTCGGCCAATTGATCAGCTTGCTGTTGCTGGGTATGCACCGCATTGACTGCATTTTTTAATACATCGGTAAATGCCGAGCCCGGCACGGATGATTCCACAGCAAGGCTCTTGCCTTGAGCTTGTGCAGCCATCGCCCGCATCTGGATCAGCAAGGTGTCGGTGTTAATTGTATTTGCCATTTGCTCTTACTCCGCAACTAAAGTGTTTCTGACGCAAACCGTTCCGGTATATTAACCCCTGCTTCACGCATCCTCGCCAGTTTGTAACGTAAGGTGCGCTGGCTGATCCCCAAACGTTCCGCTGCGCGTTTGCGACTGCCATTGACCGACTTGATCGCAGTGACAATAACATTCCATTCTCGCTGTTTCAGTTCATCATTTAATGAATCGGCACCCTCCGGTTTAACCGATTGAGCAGTTACTGTCGTGCCACTTGCCGCATCCATAAAACCGTTCATGCTGGTCTTGGCCACTTCAAAGTGAACGTCCTGCTGCTCTAATATATCGCCGGACTGTAAGATTAAGGCACGTTGCACGACATTATCCAATTCCCGGACATTACCCGGCCATAGATGTTCGATTAGCTTGTCACGGGCGGCCTCGGTTAACGTTGGCACGGCGCGTTTTTGCAGCCGGCAATGTCGTTCAAGAAAACGTTCCACCAACGGAATGATGTCGTCACTGCGTTCTCGCAGCGCGGGTATTTGTAACGGGAATACATTCAAACGATAAAACAGATCTTCACGAAAACTGCCTTCTGCCACATAGGCACGCACATCACGGTTAGAGGTGGCGATCACCCGTACATCCAGCGCGATCATCTTACCCCCGCCTAATCGTTCCACTTCGCGTTCCTGCAAAACACGCAGTAGCTTGGCCTGTAGCCCCAGATCCATCTCGGTGATTTCATCAAGCAATATCGTACCGCCCTGGGCCTGTTCAAACTTGCCGGGGCTTGCCTTGTAGGCACCGGTGTAAGCACCCTTTTCATAACCAAACAAGGTGGCCTCCAGCATGTTCTCCGGAATCGCCGCACAGTTGATGGCGATAAAGGCATGTTCGGCGCGTGAAGAATGATCGTGAATAAAGTGCGCCACAACCTCCTTACCCGAGCCGCTCTCACCGGTAATCATCACGGTGGCATCACTTTGCGCAACCCGTTTTGCCACCTGAAATAATTCATGTGATTTTTCATCAGCCGCGATGATCTCAAGGTTCGACTGCACCGCAGTTGTCGCATAACGCGACACCATGTTCACCAGAACTTCCGCCTCAAATGGCTTTACCATGTAATCCACCGCGCCAAAGCGCATGGCATCCACCGCTTGTTGAATCGTGCCATAGGCGGTCATCAACATGACCGGAATATCCGGATAAACACCCTTGAGTTTCTTTAACAGCGCCTGACCATCCATGTTGGGCATTTGGATGTCGCTGATAATTAAATTCACTGCTGCTGTTGTTACTTGCTGTAGCGCATCAATGCCGTCTTTTGCCTTTACTACCGCGAAACCCGCCAATTGTAATGTCTCGCACAAGGCCTCACGTAATTCATTATCATCTTCAACCACCATTATTGTAGACGTAGTCATAGTCACCTCTTTTTAACCAACTCGGCTTAGTTTTACCGACGAACCAATTTCCGGTGTAGCATCCGCAGTCATGACCTGTGCCTGCAACACCGGTATCCGCAAAATGAATGTTGTGCCCTGCCGGATGTACGATTCGACTCTGATCTCACCGCGATGTGCATGCGTGATTGCACGCACCACGGCCAAACCTAATCCGGTACCATCGCCGCGAGTGGTAAAAAACGGCTCAAAAATACGCTCCAGATTTGTCGCGGCGATGCCCGGACCATTATCACTGACCAGTATCTCGATATATTGCGGATCTGCACAACACGCCGTCACTTGCAAACGACCACCCTGCTGCATGGCTTGCATCGCATTCACGGCCAGATTGGCCAAGGCACTCACCAACATTTGCCGATTACCAAATAAGGTCACGCCCTGGGTTTGATCCTGCCACTGAAAATGTGTCTTGGTCTGCAGGACCTGGGCATCAATAATGTGTTCGAGGTCTTGCAACAATTCCTGCAGGTTAAATGTTTCTTCAACACCTGCGTTACCACTTCGGGCATATAACAACATGTCATTCACAACCCGCTCCAGGTGCGCCAGACGCGAACGCACCTTCTCACTAAACCGATCACGATCATCCGCGCGTAAATCCGGGCGTTTCAGGTGCGAGGTATATAACAATGCCGACGCCAGCGGCGTACGGATTTGATGTGCCAGTGCCGCTGCCATTTCCCCCATTACCACCAATCGTTGTTGCTGACCCAAGCGATCCTGGAGTGCGCGCATTTGTGTGACATCGGTAAGCAAGAGAATCTGGCCGGGTTCATTCAGCATGGGACAGGTGGCGATGTTGACACGACGACCATCCACTAAAGACACGTCATGCCCGTCATCTGGCCGTGGCGCGAAGGCGCGTTGGATCACATCCAACCACATCTCACCGGTTAATGGTTCACCCAGTAGTTCCTTGGCGACATTGTTATGCTCCTGAATACAACCGCTGCCATTCAACACCACCACCGCACCGGGCAATACTTGAAACAGGGTGGACAAGCGCTGGGCGAGGCGCTCTTTTTCGGTTAATTCACGCAGCCGTGCATCGTGGGTCTTGGCCAATTCATCATTCAATTCCAATACGCGGTGTTCCAATGCCTGATAAGAACCCGCCAATTGCGCGGACAACTGGTTAAAGGTCGTGAAGGCGTCTTGTAACGCCGATGCGGTAAGCGGAGAGGATTGAGTCATGCTAAGCCTGCCGGGTTTCATTTATCAGTGAGTGACTGACAAAGTTCAGCAAGAAGCATGCCCGAATATTTTCTACAACTTGATCAAGATGTTAGTGGTACCGGGTATTACTTAGGTCAAATTTCTGACAGCTGTTCGTGACGGGTGAAACCGTATTTGCGCATTTTTTCCACCAGGGTGGTCCGCCGCATTTGCAATCGCTTGGCGGCGTGCGCCACCACACCTTCGGCTTCGTCCAAGGCCTGTTTTATCAAAGAATACTCGAGCTGATTCAAGTGTTCTTTTAAATCCAGACCGGCACGTGGCAGACGCATCGCGCTTGGTAATGCTTCGCTGGGCGTGAATGATGCGGACTCGGCGTCCTGCTCATCCGTTTCTGTGGCCTCGGTGAGATGACCACGGAACTTCTCTGGCAAGTCACGGACATCCACGACTCCATACGGGTACATGATAATCAGGCGTTCCATCAGGTTTGATAATTCACGAACATTGCCCGGCCAGGAATAATGCGTCAATGCCGTGCTGGCTGAGGGGGTTAACCGCACGGAACCGCGTTGCTCATGCTCCATACGCGTGACCAGCTCCTTGATCAATAGGGGGATGTCTTCACCGCGATCCCGTAACGCTGGCATTTCAATGGGAAACACATTCAGCCGATAATACAAATCCTCGCGAAAACGGCCTGATTCAATCTCATCCTCCAGAACGCGATGCGTCGCCGCGACAATGCGCACATTTGTCCGGATACTCTTGTTGCTGCCGACGCGTTCGAAAACGCGTTCCTGTATCACCCGTAAAATTTTGACCTGCATCGACAAAGGCATATCGCCGATTTCATCCAGAAACAAGGTCCCGCCCTCCGCCAGCTCGAAGCGACCCTGCCGTGAACTGATCGCACCGGTAAAGGCACCCTTTTCATGGCCGAATAATTCGCTTTCCAATAATTCACCTGGAATCGCCCCGCAATTGACCGGCACAAAGGGTTTGTCACGGCGTGACGAGTAATAATGTAAATTGCGGGCAACCACCTCTTTACCCGTTCCCGATTCCCCCAGGATCAATACATTCGCGTCGGTATCCGCCACCTTTTCGATCAATTTACGCACTTGTGAAATCGTACGGCTGTGGCCGACCAAACTGCGGAATAACATCGGCGTGGAAGTGCTCGATCCCGATTGGGATTCACGATATACCTGTGCCAGATGCAAGGCATGGATCAATTGCCGGTGTTTCACCGGCAGTTCCACCACATTAACGATCACTGTCGCCAGCTCTTGCGGTAGTAGGCTTTTGTCACGCTGTTCTGATAATAATAGTACCGGGGTAATCTCACCCAGCTGTTTTTTAATAGCCGCGATGGTTTTAATGGTTTGACTGCGATCCTGGCAATCGCCAAGTACCACCACTTCAGGGACTTTCTCCGGCGTGAGGCTGTTCTGCCAATCATCACAATGGCCGGAACCCACCACTTCATAATCAATAAAATCCAACAATAATTCAATTTGCTGACGACGAACGTCGTTATTGTCGAGTAAGAGTATCGACATAAGGCTCCTGCTTTTCGATTGTTAGACTTGTATGCGCAACGGCGATGGTCACTCCATTGTGACAACCATTAATAACGTTGAAGTAGTTCTCAGCGTAGCAGGGATTCAGGACTTGTCAAAATATTGGCACGGCGAGGGCAGACGAACCGCTTAAATCCAGCCGCGTTTCTTCAGCCGAAGATAAATCAATAGCGCACCGGAGAACGTACCCAATACCACCACCGGATACGCCCACCCCCAGGTCAGTTCCGGCATTGATTTGAAATTCATGCCGTACAGCGAAAAGATCACGGTGGGGATGGCGAGGATCGCGCCCCAGCCGGCGAGTTTCTGCACCGCTTCGTTTTGCCGCAAGGTCAATGTCGCCATGTGAAACTGCATGGCGTCGGAGGCGGAACCGCGCAGCAAATCTATCGTGGCCACGGCACGCAGCGCATGATCATGCACGTCGCGGTAATACACTTTCATCTCCTTGGTGACCACTTCGGGATGTAAGCGGATAAGATCGAGCACCACCCCTTGCATCGGGTCGATGGCATCGCGCAGTGTATTCAGTTCACGCTTGACGTTATAGAGTTTTTCCAAATCCTGCCGCTCTAAACCGCCGCTTAATAAGAGTATTTCCAACTCGCGGAAACGGTTGTGTAACGTGGCGATCACCGGCTGATAGTGATCGATGATCTCATCCAGGATGAAGTACAACGCGGAGGATCGCCCAGGCTTGAACCCATTACGCTGGCGGGCCAGACGCTCACGCGAGCGTGCGAAATCCGGACTGGAGCCGTGACGGATAATCACGATGAAATTCAAACCGATAAAAAGATGCAACTCGCCAAGCGCTACGTGGCCGGTCTCTATCACGGACGTCTTGCTGCTGATGAAAAGATGATCGCCATATTCATCAAGCTTGGGCCGCTGGTGCGTGGTCAGCGCGTCTTCCAGAGAAAGCTCGTGCAGACTCAGTTCCTCGCCGAGCGCGACCAGCAAGCCACTGTCAGGGGATTGAATATCGAGCCAGATGAAATTTTGCGGATCACCGATGACCTCGCTGACATCCGCCAAGGGAATTTCGCGAGGTGAAAGTCCGGCGCGGTAAATTAAACAGAGTGAGTTGGGCAACATGTTGTCTCTTAATTAGAAAGCGCTAGCGTCCACCAAAGATGGGGCTTATGTCAAGACACTTGCTTATTCAACTGTATTCAATAGCCGTCGGTTGTTTTATAGGGGTTACCGTGTCGGCTGCGCGCAACCAGCCGACGATGTTGCCGGAAAAGCCAGCGTTCCCACTCATCGGCC
Organism: Gammaproteobacteria bacterium; assembly: GCA_031405795.1. GTDB lineage: Bacteria > Pseudomonadota > Gammaproteobacteria > UBA6429 > Thiohalophilaceae > JACQBC01. The sequence goes on along the minus strand of JANNJI010000624.1, from coordinate 2,163 downwards.
TCTGCTTCGTCGTGATGCTGCAATTGCACAGAGGCCCAGCCATCGGTCGCCACGGACTCGACTTGCCCACAGAGATAGACGGGCAGTGGTATGCGCGGATCAAGATGCAGAGTTAATTCGAGGCTCTGCGCCGGGATCGAATGTTGGGTTACTGTTGTCGTGGTCTGCCACGCCACATGGCTTGCGCTAAGTTGTAATGGCAATATAGCGGGCAGCGGGGTTTGCTGATGGATAACATGGGTGAGTAACTGTAACACCAAACTCAGCTTGGCCTCGATGTGGGCAAGCTCCGTGTGCAGCGGTTGCCGCTCGGTAGTGCGTGGACCTGTTTTTTCTTCATAACTTGTCATCAATTCATAGACTGCGCGATTGGTGGCCTGCACAGACCGACACTCTGGCAGTCCGCTATCACGCCAGCGAAAGGGTAAGGTTAATTCAACGACCAGGCCTTCAGACATGTGTGATCCCGGATTTTATATCACGCAAAAAACACCCGATCATGGCTGGGTTATTCCGCTGAGGTATGCGTGATGTAGGCACGCAGGGCGCGTTCACCTTGCGTTTTCTGATTGAGTTCATGCGACAATTGTAGCCGCTGCGTTGTCCCCAGGCTAATACACTCCTTGTCGAGATCAATCACCTGCTGCAACACTCCTGCCAGGGTAGGCAGGGCCTGAGTGAGTTCAGGATGGCGAAATAAACTATCAATCGATTGTTGCCGCTCGGTCTCAATCGACATTACCCGTGGCCAATCATCGATCCTCGCCGAGGCCAACATGTGTTGTGTCAAACGCAACACCTTGGCCGCACCTTGTTGTAACGATAAATACTGCACCTGCTTAGCCGTTTTTCTTCACATCGGTCGCTTGACGCACAGCGGCGGGGATCGTTTCCCAGGCAATTTTGATAGAGCGCATGAGCGAGATGACCTCATCCAGGATGTCCGGGTTATTTTCCGCGTTGGCACGTAACAGGCGCTGTCCCATGTAATCGTAAAGATCATCGAGATTCGTGGCGATATCGCCACCGCCTTCTTTGTCCAGGCTCGCACGCAATCCATCAAGTATGGAAATCGCCCAGCTGATGTGACTGCCTTTGTGGGCGATGTCTTTGCGTGCCATGAAGCCCTTGGCCATGGCCATTTTTTCCAAAGCGCCATCCATGAGCATATTGATCAATCGGTGTGGATTTGCTGCTTCCACCCCCGAGGCCACGCCTACCTGGCTGTATTGTTTCACTGCGCTATGCAGTTTAGCCATATTCATATGTTGTGCTCCTGTATTACCTGTTTGTTAGAAAAATCAGCTGCCTCGATTACCCGAACCAGAACTGCGGGCACCGGGTAAATTTGTCAAGTGACTGCTTAGAAAATCACTGGTACTGCGCATCTTGCCCAATAAACCATCCAACGATGAGAATTTGTGTAACAACTGTTGTTCCGAAACCGCCAAACGACGCTCTAATTGCTCTCGTTGTTTTCCAATATCATTAATCCGAGTGTTGTAACCCTTGTCCCGTGTGGTGAGAATCCCCTCCTTTGACAAAAAGCCGTCCAGGATTCCATTGAGCTGTTCTGCAACTCCACGTGAAAAAAAGACATCCCCGCGCGCACCGGCTTTACCGCCCAACACTTCCACTTGTAAGCCTGCCGCGGTACCGCGACCCGTTAAGCGATTACCGCTGCCATCCGCAGGCAAGCCACCCATCGTCCCCTGAATATCAATACCGTCAATACCGGTGGCCGGATCCAGGCCAAGGGCACGAATAGCCGGATCAGCGGAGATAATTTCAGCGCGCGACTGTTCACCAAGCCGCGCTGACTGAATGACAAATTGATCCACGACAAATTTAACACTGACACTCACCTTTTCACGTTTGAGCGCCTCATCATTATTTATTTGCCGCTCCAGTTCCACCGCCAGTTGCCGGCCATCGCTATACTTACCCGCCGGAAGTGTCACCGGTGAGGAGGTGACACCATCGACCTTTATCACCAGTTGATTACTTCCTTCCGCGATGTCTCGATTGCGCAAATTACCGGATTCATCGCCAATGTAATAGCCATGTGTGGCAAGCTGGGTAATCCGCAATGGATAAGCACCCATTTTGGTTTCATTCTGCGCGCTGATAAACTTAACCAGCGTGTCGCTGGCGGAACCCGCT
>JANNJI010000623.1:0-5453 GCA_031405795.1 Gammaproteobacteria bacterium | reverse complement strand
GATGCGGCTGAGTTCGCGTTGCATTTCCGGGTCGGCGGCCATTGCGGAGATTATTACATCTTCTGATGATGTAATAGATATTGATAAGAAAAGAAAGGAAAGAGAAGATGCCAAGGCCAAAGCAAAGGAAGATGCTGGAATAGCGTGTAAAACTGATGATCCACAAGGACCAAGTGAATGTGAATTACTTTATGGAAGTTTGATTAAAGAAGATATTAGAATTAAAGCAGATATTAGAAGCCCTTCACCCAGAAGAAGCGAGTTTGAAAATGCTCGCAATATAAAAGATAGAACACAAAGATGGAACGAAGCTGCAAAAGAGTTTAACAAAAAATGTGTTAAACATGGCTTTATGCCATTCACCGATTTTTATTGAATAGGGTAAAAATTAATTTTATGTCCTTTGAGGTAGGCTCAGTTTTTACTGTAAAAAATAGGTTTAACCATTATTTAGGTGTAATGGAAATTATAAGAGTTACCGATGATAATTTGTATGCTAAATTCAGTCCGAGCAGTCACTATGAAAAAATAAGTGTTCTGATGCAAGAACATGAGAAAAATCTCACAACCTTAGGACCGAACTCACCTAGTTCTGATATATCAGCCAGAAAAATTCTAGATCTCGGTATTTCTTTTCACAGTACCAATAATGTTAAATACACTATAAACGCAATTTTTATTAGTAGTAATAATATTATGTTTTTCAATTATTCCGATCTACAGCAAGAAAATTAACAGCAACGTGACGGGGTCAGGCCTTTCAATTGACATAAACGGCTCGGTTACAGGTCTCTCCTTGCATGACATCCTACCCACACACTCACGCTTAGAAAAATCCTCCCGTTGTTTCCGGGTTACTCCTCCTCCGTCACAAACCCGATCTTGCGTTTCTTGGGCGGCTCAGGCGGCGTCATCAATTCACAATCGATGGGGTCAGGTCTCGCTTTATTGCATGACATAAACATTAACTGATGCATGCTCAGTGTCAGACTCGATTGAAAAAAAATTTCCCATTCGATATTGGTTGTAATAACCGTGCTGCGGGGTTTATTATTTTAGCGGCCTGATTTAGTCAGCCGGTGTTTCCGATGCGGGCCAGGGCTGGTTATCGGGATGACTCAGATCACGCGAGCCGTATACGACCATCACAATTTCGATGGTATCGGGCCAAGCCGGTAAATAATGCGGTAGCCTTGATAAATCACTTCGCGGATGCGCCTATCCTTGGCCTCCGGCATGGCCCGGCCGCTGTGCGGAAACGGCGGCAAGTGGCGGGTGGCATGCAACAGACGTTCAACAAAGGGTTGGGCATAGGCAGGCGAATCTTGTGCGATGTAATCACGAATATGCTCAACGTCCAGCAACGCACGCCGTGACCAGATCACCTTCATGCGGGACGTTTGCCCAGTAATCGCTGTTCCACTTCCTCTTGCGTGTAGGTGCGGCCCTCATCGAGATCGCGCAATCCCTCTTCGAGTTTTTGCCGGACGTACAGCGCATACATGACATCGTCAAAGGTCGCCTGTTCGGGCAGTTGATCGGCGATATCGTGGACAATTTGTTTCACGGTTTGCATGGTGTTCTCCTGTTAACGGTTGGCCTGACTGAGTACGTCTTCCAGCCTATCGATAATCACTTGTTTGGTTTTGGGCAACTGGCATAAGCGTTCGATCTGCTGTTGAAGCATAGCGTCCCGTTTCGGTCGATTCAATGTCTTTCTTCAGCGGTTCATTGTTTGAAGCCAGCAATCTCCCGCAAGCGCACATGATTTTGATGTTGACCGCGATGGCTTGCGGGCTGTTGAGCACGGAGGAGAGCATTGCCACCCCCTGTTCGGTAAAGGCATAGGGCGCGTAGCGCCGCCCGCCGCGCCGGTGTTTGAGATCACACATTGTGATCTCAAACTACCCAACTCCTCGGCGCTCAACTGAAACATAAAGTCATCCGGCAAGCGTTCCAGGTTGCGCTTCACGGCTACCAGCACCTTGGTTTTAACCCCATAGAGGGAAGCCAGATCGGTATCGAGTAACACTTTGTGCCCGCGCAGCCATACAATGGATTGCACGATCTGCGCAAGGGGCACCGCCGGTTCTTTACATTTGGTCATGGTTTTTTCCTTTCGCCGCGGTTCTTGTTTTGTTAGCTGGCTTGTTTAATCACGCCGTCGATCATTGCCATCAATATCTGTTGCTTGGCCTTGGGCAAGCGGCTGAGGCGTTCCCGTTTTTTGTTGTAGGTTGGCGTACCATCTGGATCACTTCAATATTTTCTTCACAGCTTGTTGAAAAACGCAGAACGTACTGAGGATTCTTTAAACCGACTCACGTCGATAGCCAGAAGCCTATTAATATATATAGATTCCGGCTCGCACGGTGTTTGGCCGAAACGACGAAGCAGGGTTCAATATCGAGTCTTTCAACAAGCTGTTAGAAGCCCGGGACAAGAGAGGAATTGTTGCTAATATATCCCGTTGCTAGTATCAATATGAACATTTAACCGAACGTGCGTTAACGCGATTCACAAGGAAGTGAATCACGCTACGTAAACCACGATTTAATCTTGTCGATCAAGAGGGCCGAATACTTGAAAAGTCTGTCCCCTTGATCGCTAAACGGCAACCCTGGTTAGGACAAGCAAGAAGGTCCAGCGTGGAAGAGACGGCGGCGCATTGTGCTGTTGGGTAGTTGGTATAGTAGCAAATGTTACTCTCTGGTACTGGTACGTTGACAAGTCATAAAAATCAATAAGTTAATAAATCGATGGCGAAACGGATATATTTCCTTTTTATTTAATTACTTTGCTTGCGCACCATAACGAGTAACGTTATATTTATCACATGATACGGAGCTTTCGTTGCAAGGAGACGGCCAAGGTATGGCAAGGTGATGGTTCGCATCGTTTGCCGCAGGATATCCAGTCAGTTGCCCGACGAAAATTGCGTATGTTGAACAATGCACATTCGCTGACTGATTTGCGCGTGCCACCCGCAAACAGACTGGAACCCCTGAAGGGTTCCCGCAAAGGACAACACAGTATTCGCATTAATGACCAATGGCGGATTTGTTTTGTTTGGAAAGTTGGCGATGTATACGATGTTGAGATAGTGGATTATCATTGAATCGAACAGGTGACAGCCATGGCAAAATTACCCAATATTCATCCCGGTGAGGTGTTGCTGGAAGAATTTTTGAAACCGCTGCAACTCAGTCAGAATAAAATTGCACGGGCAATTGGTGTGCCGCCGCGTCGCATCAACGAAATTGTACAAAAGAAACGGGCGATCACGGCTGACACGGCATTACGACTGGCACGCTTCTTTGGTGTGTCAGAATCATTTTGGATGGGGTTGCAGGCGGATTATGATCTCGAGCTTGCACGCAAGGAGTTGGGCAAACGGCTTACTCAGATCGGACGTCATGCGGCTTAACCCGACCCGATGAACGCAGAGGTAGATCCGGACTGTACCCAGGCAACTACTCGTGCGATCCCGGGTATTGTGTATAATCAAGGCCGAACAACCGATGTCGCATTCAGCACCGTTTGCCTAACGCGGCGACATTGTCGGGCTGAAGCCCGACCTACCACAGCCCTACTGCAGGCAGCACTATAAACAAAGTGGACAGGAATTCGGAACAGTTATTTAGAATGATCCGTAGTCTCCGGCGCAGAGATTGTTGATCGCCAGGATTATGATTTAGTTCGTGGAATGGATGGATGCCCCCGGTATGAGTTCTCGCCAATGAACAAGACTTTCTTATTCAGAATCATCATCGTGTTTTTTGCGCTGGGGGCTGCGGGTTTTTGGGCGTTGTCTTTGTACCAGTCTCCGCTGGGAGCAGGGGCGTGGTCGCTGGCGGGGTTTACCCTGTCCTGGGAGGCGTTGCGGCATCCGGTTTTCGCGGTGGCGGGTTTGTTAGTTTGCCTGCTGGTGCTGGTTTGGGTGTTCAGGCAGTGGCGTACCGCTGCGGCCTCGACGCCTTATCAGCGTTTTATTGGCATTGACTCCGCCGCGTTGGATGCCAAAAAGCCGTTGTGTCTGGCGTTTTATGAGATGGCCTTTGACTATCGCTGCGAAATGGGCTCAGAAAAATACCGGCAGAATATTATCAGTCGGTTTAGATTTTTTTATGAGTTTCATAATTACGCCTTGAAGTGGATCGACGGACTTGTCAGCCGTACCGCCCCGCATCTGCCGCCCACGCCATTTATCAAGTCCGCCGTTTGTTCCGGGCATATCGGCAAGGTGTTCAGTGAAATCAGTTATAGCAGCGGTCTGGCCGGGATGGATTTGCCGGTGGGGGCACCGTTGTTGGTGTATTCGAATCGGGAGCACATCGAGATATGGTCGACACATTCAACCGTGCCGCTGTGTGTGTTGAGCAAAAAGAAATTGTTACTCAATCGCGCCGCCCAACAGGGCGATATTGTGCGGGGGACCTTGAATGCGGATTTGGAACACGGCCAGCGCGCCGTGCAACTGGAGTTTTGTTTTCCTGATTATCAATTTGATGAGGCGAATAAAAAAATTCGTCGGCACGAAATATATGCAACTCAAAATTATCAGCGCTTTAAGGAATGGCTTGAAAAAATAGACACACAGAAACTGGCAGACCAGCAATTAAATTTTGGTGTCACGGTTGAACAGGGTATGTATTCGGATTATGACATCCCCGCCGGAGAGTTAATCAAGGAAAATCTGTTACGTGTCTCATCCATATCGATGGACCAGATATTGCGAAGGCTGCAAGGTTCACGGCTTGATGCCTTTTTTACCCGACGATCCATGACGATTGTTAAACCAACCAGCGCGCTGGATGCCCTGCTGCTGTGTAGTGGTATCGGGCTGGTGGTAATCACTGAAAAAGAGACCACGGGTCGAGTTAGTTATAATTGTGATCAAGGCTGGTTGGTCTTTGAAAATGAGCGATCACACATTATTGAAAATGTGTGTCTGCACGCGGAGCGTGCCAAAACATCGCTTGCCAAATTACTGCGGCTGAACAATCTCGATCACTGGCCAATACATGCCCTGGTGGTGTTTTCCGCTGACGATGTGGAGCTTGTGCAAATTGAAGGTAAAAACCGTTTACAGTGTGATGTCGTCAAGCTCAATGGTTTGGAACAATGGCTTATATCCTGTGCCCGCAAATCGAGTATTCGTTTTAGCAAGGAAGATCATCAGGCCTTGGCCCTGCTGTTGAATAAAAAACAGAAAATACCCGGCAAAATAGATTCTCTGGAAGGGCTTGCCGATTAACAGATAATGTTACACTCCATTCGTATTCATTTTCTCCCGGTGTGGTAAAGGAAGAGTGTCATGTTAATCCCGCGTCCTGGCAAACGCCTGCTGATTATTGCGATCATTGTCTTACTGCTTGCGGCGGCATTTTACGCCTTATCCCGGACATCACCGGTCAAGGTGGTGGTGAAAGTGGTGGAATCAGGCGCGGTGC
>JANNJI010000622.1:0-3940 GCA_031405795.1 Gammaproteobacteria bacterium | reverse complement strand
GCGCTGGTCAGTACGACACCGCCACCACCACCACCGACCGATGGCCCAACCTTGTATGCGAACAACTGCGCGTCTTGTCATGGTCCGTTGGCCACCAGCACTAAACTGAATCGTACCTCGACGCAGATCCAAGTGGCGATCACTGCCAACGCCGGTGGTGTCATGGGCGCACTCAGCAGTTTGACGCCGACCCAGGTGCAGGCGATTGCTGATGCGCTGGTCACGACGACACCGCCACCACCACCACCGACCGATGGCCCAGCCCTGTATGCGAGTAACTGTGCGGCTTGTCATAATCCGCTGGCCACCAGCACCAAACTGAATCGCACCGCGACGCAGATCCAGGTGGCGATCACTGCCAACGCCGGTGGTGTCATGGGTACGCTTAGCAGCTTAACGCCCGCCCAGGTGGAGGCGATTGCCACGGCACTGGTCAGCGTCACACCACCACCACCGCCCACTGACGGCGTAACTTTGTATACGAATAACTGTGCAGCTTGTCATAATCCGTTGGCAACCAGCACTAAACTGAATCGCACCGCGACGCAGATACAGGCCGCGATCAATGCCAACGCCGGTAACGTCATGGGCACGCTCAGCGGTTTAACATCTGCCCAGGTGCAAGCGATTGCTGATGCGCTGGTCACGACGGCACCGCCACCGACGACGGGCGAAGGTCTCTACAATTCATATTGTCTGGTTTGTCATGGCCCGGGGGGCAGAGGAGGTCAATACGAATCCGTCAGGGGTGAGAGCGCCAGTTCGATTGCCAGCGCTATTCGCGAAGAGCGGTTAATGAACTCGATTTCGCTCACATCAAGTCAGCTGCAGGCGATTGCTACATATCTGTCTGGCGCAACACCGCCACCACCTCCAACCAGCGGGCAGACACTTTATAATACGTACTGCCTGGCATGCCATGGTCCGGGTGGCCGAGGTGGGTTGTACGAAAACGTGACGGGTGAAAGTGCCAGCTCAATCGCCAGCGCGATTCGTGAAGAGCGATTAATGAATTCGATTTCGCTTACATCAAGTCAGATTCAGAACATTGCAGATTATCTCTCGGGTAAAGGCGGTGGCAGCACACCGCCACCACCAGCTCCAACCGATGGCCCGGCACTGTATGCCAATAGCTGCGCAGGATGTCATGGTCCGTTGGCAACCAGCAGTAAACTGAATCGCACGGCCAGCCAGATCCAGGCAGCGATCAATGCCAACACCGGCGGCATGGGCGGGCTCAGTGGTTTAACGCCTACGAATATTCAAGCCATTGCGGTTGCATTGGCAGGTGGTGGTGGTACTCCTCCGCCACCTACTCCCGCAACCGGTGCGACGCTGTACTCCAATAACTGTTCAGGTTGCCATGGTCCGTTGGCAACCAGCAGCAAACTGAATCGCACGGCAACGCAGATCCAGACGGCGATTAATGCCAACACCGGCGGCATGGGTGGGCTCAGTAGTTTAACGCCAACCAATGTCCAGGCTATTGCGGATGCCTTGGCGGGTGGTGGTACAACACCGACGCCGACCACCGGTGAACAGCGCTACATCAGCCTGTGCCAGAGTTGTCATGGATTCAACGGCACCGGCGGCAGCGCCAAAGCCATTGTCGGCGTGAGCGCGAGTCAGATTACCAATGCGGTTAACGCCATTGGCGCCATGACGAGTATTACCTTAGCGGGAACAGATGCAGTGGATATTGCCAATTTCCTGATATCCGGTGGCGGTGCCCAACCACCACCCACGACCGGAGTTGAAATCTATGCGATTAAATGTGCCGCATGCCATGGTTCGGGCGGTAGAGGTGGAAGCGAAGAGGCTGTCATCGGCGCCAGTCTTAGCAAGATCCAGAGTGCAATGCTGAGCGTTTCTGTGATGCAGCCTATCCCGCTCACCAATGGTGAGGCGCAAGCGCTGGCGACTTACTTATCCAGTAGCTCAGAGAATGGTGGCAATGATTAAGCCTGCATCGATGATCCAAAATAGATTGGCTGACACAAATTGAAAAAGGATGGTGATTACTATGCAAAAGCGAATAACAGTAACATTGATGGTTACGCTAAGCCTGGCGTTAGTGAGTTGCTTTGAGAGCGGCTCAGAAACGACCCCACCTCCCGCTGTTCAACCACCACCGGTGGGTATCGCGAAAGATGGCTTAACGTATTACCAAGGCAATTGTGCTTCATGTCACATGGCTGGGCCTGATGACACGACATCGGCATTTGGTGCGGCTGATTTGGCTCAGCGGCAAGATATGATCGCGGAGAATATGAGTAACTATGACGCAACCTCAAGCTTTAATCTGATGTTGGCATTTAACAGTATCCCGGCGCAACGGGTTGCGGATCTGAAGGCTTATCTGAGATCCGTGCCGCAGATATGAGTTGATAGTTATTCATTAGTAATATTCTCAAAACGTAGTGGACCCGGCGCAAGCCGGGTCACAGAATAAAAAGACATTCATTATGAATATTAACTCACGCATCTTTCGTTCATCTTTACTGAGTTTGATTGCGTTGTCGGTCGTACTCTCGCACAACAGCTTTGCCGCTGACAGCAGCGAAAAACAAACGAACCCCGCCTATTCCAGCAAAGGGGCTGACACCTGTCTGAAATGCCATGACGAGGATAACGCCTATCCGGTGTTGCCTATCTTTAAAACCAAACACGGCGAGCTTAACGACCCACGCTCGCCCATGGCCAAGCTGCAATGTGAAACCTGTCATGGCCCGGTTGGGGAACATCAGATTGAAGTGAAGAAAGGCGAAAAGAAAGCACCGATTCGTGCGTTTGGCCCAAAAGCCTGGACACCCGTGACGGAGCAGAATGCGGTTTGTTTAGGTTGTCACAATGATCACCAGCGCATGAATTGGTCAGGTGGTTCTCATGAAAAAGAATCCATCGCCTGCGCCAGTTGTCACGTCGTACACGCCCGGCAGGATCCGATGCGGGATAGTCGGGCACAAACAGAAAAATGTATGTCCTGCCACATAAACCAACGCGCCGAATTTAATCGGACTTCTGCGCACCCGGTTCGCCATGGCAAAATGCGCTGTACTGATTGCCATAACCCGCATGGATCTTTCTCAGATAACATAGTGAAAAATACCTATAAAAATGATCTTTGTTATAAATGTCATACGGAGAAGCGCGGCCCCTTGTTATGGACGCATGCGCCCGTTGCGGAAGATTGCACGTTGTGTCATTCACCGCATGGTTCCCTGCACCCGGCCTTATTGAAAAAGCGACCGCCATTATTGTGTCAATCCTGTCACGCCGCCGCAGGCCATCCCAGCGTTGCCTATTCCGGAAGTGGCTTACCTTCCGGTACACCGAATCAGTTTATGTTAGGTAAAAGCTGTTTGAACTGTCATTCACAAGTACACGGCAGCAACCATCCATCAGGCACTAAGCTGCTACGTTAGCGAACTGGCACTGTATGCCGGAAAAGCGGGAGAATGGTTATGAAGGAAACACGCTACATACAACTTGCCCTGCTCTATCTCATGGGGTTTGTCGCCTTGCCGGTATTCGCCGAGACGCAAACCGACGACAAGTTTGACATTGAGGCCATTAAAAAAGATTGGAAATGTAAATATTGCCCGGACCTTTCCGAAAAACAATGGGAAGGGTATTTTGATCTCGGCCTGGGTTATGTCAGCAATGATTCTTTCAAGTTTGGTGAATATAACGGGTTAAATGAGAAGGGGAGTTATCTTGATGGCGATGTGAGCGCCCTCTACCGGGATAATCAGGGAAACTATTGGGATATTCGCGGCAATAATCTTGGCCTGGAATCGCCTTCATTCGGAGTAGAAGGTGGCAGGCAGGGACAGTACAAGCTCAATCTGGAGATTGACCAAATCACCCGCTATAACCTGGATACAGGCCGCACACCCTACAGCGGTGACACAACCCAGACCTTACCCGCCGGTTGGGT
>JANNJI010000621.1:0-3442 GCA_031405795.1 Gammaproteobacteria bacterium | reverse complement strand
GCCAAGCTGACGCTGACCGGCGGCAAAAGCCGCTTCACGCTGCAAACCCTGCCGGCGGATGACTTTCCGCTCGTCAACGAGGCGGCTGCAGTTCAACCACTTTGTCTAATAGTGGCCGCAACGCAGCTTGACTCTCGGCGGCCTTGGCCAGCATCGCCTTGCCTTGTTCGGATTTGACTACTTTTGTCAACGCCTCAACGTTAGTGCGGTAAGATTCACGGGCTTTTTCCAGCCGTTTGACTTCTTTTTCTATCGTCTCTTTGTCTTCTGCCAACACGATATTGCGCATGACGATCGCACGTTCGAGCACAGATTCCTGCATCTTGTGGACGTAATTCACTTTCACGACGCTATCGCTTGTAATATGGTCAAGTTTTTCCTGTATATGTGCCATGCGCGACAGACCCAACATCGCCAGCGCTACCATCAACGCCAATACCAGGGCAAAGCCCAGGCCCAGGCGTAAACCGATTTTCATATTTGCCAATGACATACAATTATTCTCCTGTAGCTAAATTTCCAATTGAACGGCTCACCATTGTGCAGCACCGTTACCCGTTATTACCTGCGAACAAACGTGCTCCGCTTATTTCCTGCATTGCAACTACAAAACACCACTGCTATCTTTACCTGAGCAAACGCGTAAACCCGGCGAACACCGTGGAATCCGCATTGGCATCAGTTAATCCATAACCTTGATCACGCCGCCGCTGCCGCACTGACTTGCGCCAACTCATCGCCGCTTAATAACTTGTCGATATCCAGCACGATCACCATGCGTTCGTTCACCGTCGCCAGACCGCTGATGAAATCGGTATTCACCGCAATACCAAAATCCGGTGTCGCCTTGATATCCTTGCTGGCCACGTCCAGTACATCGGATACGCTGTCGACCACAATGCCAAACACCCGGTTGCCTTTGGGCGTTTGGATCGACAAGACGATGATCACCGTTATCGGATTGTATTCCACCTTATCCAGATTAAAGCGCATCCGCATGTCAATGATCGGTACGATGGTGCCGCGTAAATTGAGTACACCAAGCATGTGTGCGGGTGCATTGGGCACACGCGTGACCTGATGCCAACCGCGAATTTCCTGCACACGCAGAATGTCCACGCCGTAATCTTCCTTGCCGAGTGTGAACGTGAGGTACTGCATCAGTCCCGCCGTGGTAAAGGCGTCGGCCGCGCCGCTGGTGTCTTGCTTGATTGCTGCTGCTTCCATAGTTTCTCCTTTGCGTCTGTGATGACGTTGTTACGCCGCTTGGCGTTGATGTGCTATACGAATCAGTCCGGGAATATCCAGGATCAGCGCAACCGCACCATCGCCCAGAATTGTTGCGCCGGAAACCCCTTCCACCCGTTGGTAATTGGTTTCCAGTGATTTGATCACGACTTGTTGCTGGCCGAGTAATTCGTCGACGAACAAACCGGCGCGTTTGCCGTCACCTTCGACGATCACCAGCAACCCGGCGTGAATATCGCGATGGCGCGGTTTGGCGCCGAATAATTCATGCAGGCGCAACACCGGCAGGTATTCATCACGGAAATGAAACACCTCACCGCGCCCGGCGACTAGACTGATCTGGCCTTGTTTTACCTGTGTCGACACAATGATCGACACCAGCGGTACGATATAAAATTCCTTGCCGACCGCCGCCGATTGGCCATCGACAATGGCGAGTGTCAGCGGCAGACGGATGGTGAAGCGCGAACCGCGCCCGGCTTCGGAGTGAATCTCAACCCCACCGCCGAGCGAAGAAATATTCTTGCGCACCACGTCCATGCCGACGCCACGCCCGGACAGATCGCTGACCTGATCCACGGTGGAAAACCCCGGTAAAAAAATCAATTCATGGATCTGCTCATCACTCAGTTGATCCGACTCTTTGATCAAACCACGTTCGATGGCTTTTTTGACTATCTTTTTCTTATTGAGTCCCGCGCCGTCGTCGCTGATCTCGATGATCACGTTGCCCCCTTTGTGGCAGGCCGAGAGCAACAAGGTGCCGGTTTCAGGTTTGCCGCACGCACGGCGGACTTCCGGTGTTTCAATGCCGTGATCCATCGAGTTGCGCACCAGATGCACCAGCGGATCAACAATTTTTTCCAGCACGGTCTTATCCAGTTCAGTACCTTCGCCGGACATTTTTAATTCCACTTTTTTACCCAGCTTTTGGCTGACGTCATGCACCAGCCGTGGAAAACGGTTAAAGGCAACGTTGATCGGCAACATACGAATGCGCATTACCGATTCCTGTAATTCGCGGGTGTTACGCTCCAGATCGCCCAACGCACGTTGGAGTAAATTGAGCTTGCTTGCCTCAAAGTGTTCGCCGATCTGCTGGAGTATATTTTGATTTATCACCAGCTCGCCGACCATATTGATCAGCATATCGACCTTGGCAATATCAACCCGAATCGACACGCTTTCCGCACCAGCAGCACGACGTTCGTCGCTGCTGCGCCGATCACCGCCTTGCCGCGTTAGCGTCGCTTCATCGGCTTGCGCCACCAGTGGTTCAATGGTTACCTCCGCGTCGCCTTCCACCCAGGCAAACACTTCGGTGATTTCTTTTTTGCTACTAGTAGTATTGAGTGTCAGCAACCAGCCCAGGTAACTGATCTCCGGATCAAAACTGTTAAACGCGGGCAACGCGGAATAATCCACTTCAGTGTGCATGTCACCCAATTGCGCCAGCTCGCGCAAAATCCGCAAGGGATCATTGCCCGACATAAATAATTGTGGTTTGGGACGGAAACGAATCCGCCAGCCACTTATGGTTGCGGGTTTATCGGCGATGGTCACCGTGGCTGGTGTAGCGGCGGTGCCGAGCAAAGCTTCTAATTGTTGCTGCGTGACACTGACCTGCTCTGTATTGATAACTTGCTTGCCGCGTACCGCCGTGAGCATGTCACGTAACACATCCACGGATTCCAGCAATAAATTCACTGCCTGTGGCGTGACGTCGCGCTGACCCTCACGCATCTCGTTCAACAGCGTTTCCAATACGTGGGTGAATTTGGCGACGTCGTTAAAGCCGAAGGTACCGCTGCCACCCTTGATCGAATGCGCCGCGCGGAAAATAGTGTTGATCATCTCCGCATCGGCATTACCGGCCTGTAACTCCAGCAAATTACTTTCCATTGCATCCAGCCCTTCAAACGATTCTTCGAAGAAGGTCTGGTGAAACTGTTCCATATCAATACTCATGGCATTCCTTGCGAGACTGGGTTAACCGAGAACTTTTTTAACGGTGGCGAGCAGTTGCTCGGGATTAAACGGTTTGACGATCCATCCGGTCGCACCGGCGGATTTGCCTTCCTGTTTCTTGCCGTCGGTACTTTCCGTGGTCAACATCAGGATCGGGGCCCAAGGATGAGACCACGCCGCCGGTAATGAAAATGTACCGCGCCATGGGAGCTAACCTCTAATCCTC
>JANNJI010000620.1:0-2905 GCA_031405795.1 Gammaproteobacteria bacterium | reverse complement strand
GCGCCTGTCGGGCGAGATGACCATCTCGCGTTCACACATCCAGGAGCGTCTGAGTCATGCATTAAAACAAATGCACGATCTGCGCGAGAACCACGCCTTGTTATGGCAGCGCGGCGGCACGCTTGAAAGTTTAATCAGTATTCGTGGTGTCGCCGATGGGAGCAAGGCGAGGGCCGTGGGCCAGGGATCGCCTGTCGCCGGTATTTTCGATGCGCTCGAAATGGATCAGTACAGCGAACTGCACGGCGAAGTGCATGCGCTGGTCGAAACCGTTGCCGATCTCCGCGCGTTGGGCAGCAACCTGCTTGACACACTTGCCGCGCTCACTACGGCTGCCACTCAGCAGGGTCTCATCAACAACGAATTACATGAAGCTATCATGGGTGCGCGCATGGTGGCAGCGGGCGCCATCGAGCCCAGATTGGCACGCACTCTGCGCCAAGTCTGCGAGGCCACGGGTAAACGTGCCATGCTCATGCTCAATGGCAGCGATGTGCCGCTGGACGACCAGATGCTGAATGCGTTGGTGGATCCTCTCATGCACCTGCTGCGCAACGCGGTGGATCATGGACTTGAAACACCCGCACAACGCCTGGCTGAAGGTAAGTCGGAGGTAGGTAATATCACGATCAGTTTCGCCCGTGTCGGTAGCTATATTGTCATCGAGTGCACTGACGATGGTGGCGGTCTCGATCTTGGACTGATCCACAGTACCGCCGTAACACGCGGTTTGATCGAAGGGCAGCATGAACTGAAAGACGAGGACATCGCGCGGCTTATCTTATTGCCTGGCTTCTCGACCAAGACCGAGGTGTCGCAGGTGTCGGGACGGGGCGTGGGTATGGACATTGTGCATAATGCGCTTACTCATCTCAAAGGTGAGATTGATATTCAAAGCGAACCCGGACGCGGTTGCCGTTTTATGCTGCGTGTGCCCATGCGCCTCGGCAGTGCACATTGTCTGCTGGTGCGTGCGGGCGAAAGCATCGTTGCAGTACCGAGCGAGAACCTGGAGCGTGTGGTGCACGCTGGTGCAGCGGTGATTGTACGCGCCGGGCGCGAGTGGATGTTCCGCGACGATCTGGATGCCTGTGCCGCCTACGATCTTTCCGATCTCCTGGGTTATGCCACAGAAGACAGCCTGGGTGGCGCGGACGACCGGCGTCCGGTGGTGGTATTGCGCGAGGGTAAAAATAAAGTAGCTATTGTGCTCGACAAGTTGCTGGGTGGACGCGACTTTGTTATCAAAGGTCTTGGCCATTATCTCTCGAGTAACAAAGGAACGGTTGGCGCCTCGCTGACCGGCGACGGGCGCGTAGTGCCGGTATTGGATCTCATCGCATTGCTGCGCCGCCGCCGTGGTATTGCCAGCAATTTGGTGCAGCTGGCACCGCGTGCAGCAAAAGGTGTTACGCGTGGGGCCGATGCCCCGGACATTCTGGTGGTGGATGATTCCTTAAGTGTGCGTACTTCGCTCACCCAGTTTCTCAACGGTGAAGGCTACGCAACTCGCACCGCGCGCGATGGTGTCGAGGCGCTGGAAGAAATTGAGAAACACAAACCGGCGGCGCTGCTGGTTGATCTCGAAATGCCTCGTTTGAATGGACTCGAACTCACCGCACGTCTGCGCGCACGACCTGACATGCGCGATATCCCGATCATCATGATCACTTCGCGTGCCGCCGAAAAACACCGTGCCCAAGCACAACTTGCGGGCGTGGATCTGTACCTCACCAAGCCTTACCGCGAAGCCGATCTGATCGCGCA
The DNA here is from genome assembly GCA_031405795.1 of Gammaproteobacteria bacterium. Taxonomy (GTDB): domain Bacteria; phylum Pseudomonadota; class Gammaproteobacteria; order UBA6429; family Thiohalophilaceae; genus JACQBC01. Next base: position 1,138 of record JANNJI010000620.1, on the reverse strand, counting down.
TTTGCGCAGCTTGTTGACGAAGGCCGCATGAATACGCACGCACAACAACGCGTACCACGTCCGGTACCCGTACCCGCAATACTTACGGGTTGGGCGCTACTCACCATGGATGGTGTTCAATTGGCTGTTCCGCAAAAAGATATCGTTAACATCGGACTGGTGGCAGATTTACAGCATGCACAAGACAGCGGCAACGAGATCGGCTGGTTCGTACAGAACGCGGAGCGTTGGCCCGTGTATTGCCTCGACCGGCATCTCGTATTAGCGCCGACGCTGGCAGAAGCATCGCGAGTATGCATACTGTTCCGATCAGATAATCGCTCCCTTGGTCTTGCTGGTACCCAGGTATCACTACTGGCTGCCGACGATGAACTAGCGGTACAACGCTTGCCCGCTTGTCTCGCACGGTCCGATTCCCCGTTAAACGGCCTCGCTCTACATCGTAACGAGATCGTGATGAGTGCACGTGGCAATGCGCTCGCGGATCTATTGATCTACCTGGAGGGCGCACATGGCAGGTGAAACACGTTCTGCCTGGCTGTTCGATTTTGGCGCCGGACTGCGTGCTATTGTCAGTGGTCGGCATCTGGTTGAATACCTGCGCGCACCGCAGGTATTTGAGGTACCGCTTTTGCCGACAGCCGCACGTGGTGTGCTTATCTGGCGCGAACAGCTGGTGCCGCTGCTCGATCTTACCTCCCTTACCAGCGACGGCCACTGTGGTGAAGTCACAAATAAACTTATCGGCGCGATCATGCTGGTCTACCGTGAGCGTCCCGCATCGCCGCTGCAGTACGGCGCACTTGTGCTTGCAACCGTGCCCCGAGAAATAAATGTGAGCGACGATCTGGCCTGCGATCTTCCCGCTGAACCTGCGTTTTGGGGTGCGCTTGCGGTGTCCTGTATTCACTACGAACATCGCCCGACGCCGATTCTGAGGGTGGGCAGTATTTTTACTCAGGTGCTTGAGCAGGCATCGGTATCATCTGTCCACACGATCCCGCCACCACTGGGGTTGCCGGTGCCGTTTGCGCTAACAAGATAGAATGAAAATTCTGTAAGGCTTTGCGAGCGATCATAAGTTAGTAACGCTGCTCGCTAAATTGTGTGAGCCTTATCACTATTTCTCTCAGACGGC
>JANNJI010000619.1:0-21584 GCA_031405795.1 Gammaproteobacteria bacterium | reverse complement strand
GTTTTGGCGCAGGCCGGTCAGGTAGAACTCGGTGCCGAAGAGCGCGAAGTGGTAGCGCGGCAGGTAGCCGGCGCCGGCCTATTTGAGCCAACGCAGCATGCAACCGTGTATCACCGCCATGCAGGCGGTGCGTCATGCTGATCAGCTCGTGGGATTTATCGCTGCCGATTTTCACCTCAAAGACCTGCCTGTGATGAGCTCACCCGCCTTGCGGCGGGCACAACAACTATCCAATGGGCCTGCTGGCCATGGCAGACCCGGCCGGATCATTAGCAGTGTTGACGATAATATAGATTATTTGACCTACGTCTTAATTACCTTGATGCAAGAACACGGGGTTTTTCAGGCACAGATTCATTTCACCAGTGCCCGCTGTGTTTTGTGGTCGATCGATAACCCGTTTCACTACCAGCTGCACACCGTTGAAGAGCTGATGATGCCTGAATTATTCATACAGTACCCTAAACAGACCTATATCCGGCAAGCCAACACCGACCAGGAAAACATTCCCCTGGTCATGGCGCAGATCAAGGCCTTACGCGAAGGCAATGATACAAATTACCTACGATCCGCATCCTTGAATATTATTAATAACCTCGTCAGCCTGACCTTTGTCAGTGACGGCACACAATACATCGCCGCCGGGGAATTTCTTAATCGCGAATTACCTTATTGGCTTGGCAAGCCTGTTCACGCTAACATAGAACCTACCGCTTCTCTGCACAAAAACTAAACCACTGAAGGCAATTCATTATGTTGTTTGAATCACAATCTGCAAATATTTCATTGATCAAGATTTTTTTCTCCGTTACTGCATTGTTGTTATGCCAGCCACTGCTGGCAGCAAACCCGTCCGCAACAACGACGCCACCACCCAAACAAACCCCCGTAACCGCATTGCCCGTTACACCGGCGAATCCTGCGGCTGCACCGGCAAAATCACTCAATACCAATCAGGAGTTGGCAAAAAAAATATGGTTACTGACCAATGGCGACAAGACCATCTCTCATATTAAAGCAGGACTCGGTGGCGGTGAAAGCCAGATGTCGATATCCATCGACAAGAGCATGGCAGAGAAAATTATCGCTGTGCTCAACCAGGCCTTTGATCCGGTACCCGAACAAATTCAGGGCTACGTCGCGGAGAAAGGCAACACTGAACAACTTACCGCCATCATCAAATGGCTGGAATCCTTTTATGGCAAGAAGGTGCGCGAGGCCGAAGCCAAGATGCAAATCCAATACAACGAGCTGGAGCGTACTGTCCCTTTAAAAGAACCAAAATTTTCCAAGGAACGCGAGGCTCTTTATAAACGCTATGAGCGGATTGCACTGGAAGCCAACACTAAATTCATTGCCGAGACCGTTGAGTTTTATACGGTGATCAATAACAGCACCAAACCACCCACGGAACGCATCGCCCCTAAACAATTAGAGCAAACGCTTAAGCTCAACCAGGTTAAAATGCAGAGCCTGACGCAACAATTGTTGCCGCATTTATTTGCCTCCACCTATCGCGACCTGATCGTTGACGAGTTAAAAGTGTATATTGATTTTCTGGAGACCCCCGCCGGACAAAGTTATCTGCAACTCACCACCGATGCCTACGTCTACGCCTTGCGTAAGACCCGGCCCGAAGTATTGCTCAAGCTGGCCGGTATCTTTGAGGATGAGCTTGCCATTTTATCACCCTATTCCAAAGAAGCACTGTCCGAAGCAAAACAAAACCAGCTGCTGGTCACGATGATGAAACGTTTTGGGAAACACGCATTGATCGGCGCCATTCTGGAGGTGCGCGGCGGGCAGATCACCATCTTGCGCAATAACCAGGAGCAAGAGGTCTTCGGCCGTCCCAATCAGGACTTCATCACGGTAAATACCTTGATGAAAGACATGCATAAAGCGAAACTTGATATCCGGCGTTATTACCAGCTGGTGCAAAAGCATGCCCGCCAGTAATAAAAATAGGCCGGGTTTTAGGGTATGCTGTGGCACTGAGGCGGTGTCTCAATAACATTTAAAGAATTAAAACGGTTTTAACCGGTGTTTATAAAAACGAAAGGGGAGAGTTTATGCGCTATTTGTTACTTGCGTGTTTTTTTCTAACGGGGACTTTTACCTTCGCGATGAAAAAGCGCGGTCATGCGATTCATCATTACAAAACAAGCTGACCGCACCCATGCCCAGTATTTACCAGATTAAGCCTGCTTTCCAAAATCTGTTGCGCCCACTCACGCGCAAATTGGCAGCGATGGGTGTCACAGCAAATCAAATTACTAATCTTGCGTTGCTGTTATCCATCTTGACCGGACTGGCTGTCGCGTATTGGTCAACAACCATCACGATATTTTTTCTGGTGCCCGTAGTTATGCTCGTACGCATGGGGCTCAATGCCATTGATGGTATGCTGGCGCGTGAACATAATATGAAGACCGCGTTGGGTGCCTTCCTTAACGAGTTGAGTGACGTCATCTCGGATGCGGCGCTGTATCTGCCGTTTGCGTTGGTTATCCAGATTAATCCCGCATTAGTGGTGGCCGTGGTGATTGCCGCGATTATCAGTGAAATGGCCGGTGTCGTGGCAGTGCAAGTGGGTGCATCACGTCGTTATGACGGCCCCATGGGCAAAAGTGATCGGGCTTTCGTGTTTGGTGCAATTGCATTGGCCCTTGGTCTGGACCTGCCATTGGGAAATGGGTTGAATATCTTGTTGATCGGCGTTTTGCTATTACTGGTGTTGACCACGATCAACCGTGTGTTATCTGCATTGCAAGAGGTGAAACCATGATCGCGCTGCATTTGCCCGCCAGTGTTCAGATAGCGTTACTCGGGATGTTTGGGTTGTTATTGGTTGCAACGCTCGTTGTCGGTGGTCTGGCTCACTTGCGCCCCGAACGCAACTACACCGAACTCACCTTGCGGGTCAAAACCTGGTGGTTGATCGTCGGCGTATTTACTGCCGCCATTGTCGTTAACCACACCGTATCAGTCATCATCCTGGCCTTTGTCAGCTTCCTCGCCTTCAAGGAATATTTATCGTTAATCCCCACTCGGCGCACAGATCACCGGGTGCTGCTCTGGGCCTATATCGCCATTCCCTTTCAATATTATTGGGTGGCGATCGGCTGGTATGGCCTGTTCATTATTTTCATCCCGGTGTATGCTTTTTTATTTCTGCCGATGCGCATGGTGATGATTGGCGAGACACAAGGATTTTTACGCGCGGCAGGTACCCTGCACTGGGGATTAATGACCACGGTATTCAGCCTGAGCCACATGGCCTATTTGCTGGCCTTGCCGGATGCAAAAAATCCAGCCGGCGGCAGTGTTGGCCTGCTGTTATTCCTGGTGTTTCTGACGGAGATCAACGATGTCGCGCAATACATCTGGGGTAAATCCTTCGGCAAACATAAAGTAACGCCGACCGTCAGCCCGAACAAAACCATGGAAGGACTCCTCGGCGGCGTGCTGACGACAACAGCACTGGCGGTGTTATTAGCCCCTTGGCTTACCCCTTTAACACCATGGCAATCCGTTGCGGCCGGTGCATTAATTGGTATTGCGGGCTTTGTCGGCGATGTCACCATCTCGGCGGTGAAACGTGACATCGGCGTGAAAGACAGCGGCAGTATTTTGCCTGGTCATGGCGGTATTCTGGATCGATTAGACAGCCTTACCTACACCGCGCCGTTGTTTTTCCACTTTATCTATTTCCTGCATTATTAACCCATGTTACGCCTGCTGTTTTTTCTTATCATTATTAAACCGCTGGCGATACTGGTGCTGGGCCTGAACATCCGCCGACACGAGTTGTTACCCGCTAGCGGTCCGGCTATTGTGGTGGCAAACCACAACAGTCACCTGGATACGTTGGTGTTAATGTCGCTATTTCCATTACGGTTGATCGCCAAGGTACATCCTGTGGCAGCGGCGGATTATTTTCTGCGAAACCGCTGGCTGAGTTGGTTTGCCCGCAACGTGATCGGTATCATTCCCTTGGAGCGTAAACCCAGCGCGAAAGGCGCGCAGGTGTTAGCACCCGTTACTAAGGCGCTTGCCCGCGGGGATATACTGATTTTATTTCCCGAAGGTTCACGTGGTGAGCCGGAAAAAATGAGTAAATTCAAAAACGGCATTGCGCACCTGCTCAGTGAACAAACTACGGTCGCGGTAACGCCGGTGTTTTTTTACGGCTTGGGAAAATCCCTGCCCAAGGGGGAATTATTCCTGGTGCCATTTTTTGTTGACGTGTTTGTCGGCGAGCCGTTAGCTTGGAACGGCGCACGCCAGGCATTCATGGAGGCGCTAGAATCCAGCATGCAACAGTTACAGTACCAAGCGCAGATCGCCACACGGCATGCGCAAGAACCACCCCCTCAGACACAACCGAATAAGGAATGACACCCATGAGAACTGCAAAAGAGTGCACATTTTCCAGCTGGGATGGCACCGCGTTGTTTTACCGCGCCTGGCTCGCTGATAAGCCGACCGATAAAGCCATCATCTTGTTTCATCGCGGACATGAACATTCCGGGCGTTGGCAGGACGTGGTAGATAAACTTAATTTGCCGGACTTTTCACTGTTTGCCTGGGACGCACGCGGTCATGGCCTTTCCCCTGGTGAACGTGGCTATGCGGAGAACTTCGGCGTGTTGTTGCAGGACGTCGATGCCTTCGTTCATTTCATCTCCGTCGAATACAAGATACCTATGCAAAATATTGTTGTGCTGGCACACAGCGTTGGTAGTGTATTAGTCAGCACCTGGGTGCATGACTACGCGCCACCGATCCGTGCGCTGGTACTTGGCAGTCCTGCGTTGCGTGTGCGTTTGTATTTACCGTTCGCAATTCCGCTATTGCGCCTGTTGCTGAAAGTAAAACCGGTGTCCTTCGTACAGAGTTATGTGAAGGCAAAATTGTTGACGCACGATCCTGTTAAGATTGCCTCCTACACAGCTGATAAACTGATTACCCGCGCCATCGCGGTGAATATCCTGATCGGCCTGTATGATGCAGGCACGCGCCTGATGCGGGATGCCGGGGCGATTCAGACGCCAACCCTGATGTTGGTCTCCGGCGCGGATTGGGTCGTGAAACAATCAGCGCAGCGACAATTCTTTAAGGGCCTATCTTCACCGCGCAAAGAAATGCATGTGTTCCCGGATTTTTTCCACGACACCTTCAACGAAAAAGACAATCATTTACCGATTGGCAAGGCCCGGGAATTTATCCTGCATGAGTTTGTGCAGCCGACCGCAACACCTTCTCTCCTCAACGCACACCAGGTTGGCTACACAAAAAACGAGTATGACTGCTTGCTCAAACCGCTTAGCTTGTTTTCACCCAGCGGACTGGTCTTTGCCTTATCCCGCTTCATGCTAAAAACCGTAGGTAAACTCAGTCAGGGTATACGCATCGGTCATGCCACCGGCTTCGACTCCGGCACGATGTTGGATTACGTGTATCGTAACCAGGCAGAAGGGTGGACACTGCTCGGTAAGATGATTGATCGGAATTACCTCGATAGCATCGGCTGGAAGGGCATTCGTCTGCGTAAACAAAATCTGCAAAAAATGCTCAAACAGACCATTGAACGGGCGCATGCTGAGAGCAAACCATTGCAGTTACTCGATATTGCCACCGGCCATGGACGTTATGTGTTGGATACGTTAAGTCAAATGCCTGCTTACCCGGTGCGCGCGTTATTGCGGGATTATAGCCCGCTGAATATTGAATCGGGTATGGCATTGGCGACACAAATGGGCTTGACCAATGTTACTTATGAGCAAGGCGATGCCTTTGATAAAAAATCATTGGCACAGATCAAACCAACGCCCTCCATTGTCATTGTCTCAGGCTTGTATGAATTGTTCCCGGACAACGAAATGATAAGTACGTCCCTGCAAGGGCTTGCCGCTGGCATGGCTGATGACGGCTATCTCATTTATACCAATCAACCATGGCATCCGCAGGTAGTATTGATTGCGCGGACGCTGACCAGTCACCGTAATGGACAGCCATGGGTCATGCGTCGCCGTACCCAAGCGGAGATGGATCAATTAGTTGCCGCCGCCGGATTTGAAAAAATGGCAATGGCGATTGACGAGTACGGTATTTTTTCTGTGTCCGTTGCCCGTAAGACCGCACACCGGCACTGAGCCCGGCAGCGGCATCCGCGGCAGCTGAAGACCGCCTTCATCATCCCAGCTGCGTCCATTTCCCGTTATATTTGCCATTAAATTGCAAACTGCTCACATGACAACCAATTCAAAAGGGCCTAACATTGCCCCATAATTGCTACATGAAGGAATAAACCCATGTTAATCAAATCTCCACTGCCTGTTATCCTGGCTACAGTATCCGCCCTGTGCATCACTGTATTCATCAACGGTTGTTCAGATTCCGCATCGGCCGATGCAAAACACGCGGAATACAGACTACCTAACAGTGATATTCGCCTTACCATTACCATCCAGTCTGATGAAAAGGAACGAGTCGTCCGCGCTACCGACGGTGATCAGGAACTATTTAAAACTAAGCTCGACAAAAACCCAGAGGGCAAAACCCGCGCACGATTATACAAAAATAAAGAAAGTTATACCCTGGTTGACGGCAATGGCGAACGCTATTTATTAAATATGCGCGAAAAACGTTTTGAGAAAAGTACCGACGACAAAAACGCAGCCGGTGCCACGTATGTTGGAAAATTTGATTTTGATAAAAAACACAACTGGCGTTTTATCCCCAGCAAACAACTAACGCAGACTGATGACACGCCAGCTGCTGCCACCCCCAGCTCGTCTTCAGAAAAAGGGCGGTTTGGCCCGCCGTCAAAACAATTCCGATAGTTTCTTATAACACCGTTGACGTCGCGCACCGAGTACGCGACGTCGATATGTGTTAACCGTTGCGCTTATTTTATTTCGTCGATTTTTTTCTGCTGTTGTTCTAACGTCTGCTGCAATGCCTTGGCACTGTCCTGAGCCTGCTGAATCGACTGTTGTGCCTGTACTGGGGTTGTACCGGACGATCCACTGACCGGATCGTTATTTGCTTTGAGATACCACATCAGTAAGCCGCCGACTACCACTAAACTAAAAAGTAAAGAAAGATATCGCATAACACAAGCTCCATGAGATAGTTACAAGAGTAAAACTGTTTTATTCCGCAATCTCAATTCGATTTCGCCCATTTTCTTTTGCCTTATACAGACTCTGATCGGCGCGTTCAAACAAGGTCTCGATCGCCTCTTCATCACGATAATATGTCAAACCGGCAGATACAGTAATAACTACGCGTTTATCCTGAAAATGAAATGGTGTCTGCTCTATGATGCCACGCAGCTTTTCTGCTACTGTTTTGCCGACAGCAATATCCGCTTCCGGCAACAATAACACGAATTCTTCGCCGCCATATCGTGCCACAAAATCGGTTTGCCGGATATGTTCACTGAGTACCTCACCTATAACCTTCAGTACTCGATCACCTGCAGCATGACCATAGGTGTCATTAATTGTTTTGAATTTGTCGACATCAAATACAGCCAGCCCCAACGTTGATTTGTAGCGTCGGCAACGGGCAATTTCCATGGCAATCCGTTCTTCGTACGCCTTGCGATTCGGTAATCCCGTCAAAGTATCCTGCATGGCTTCTTGTTGCGTCTGCTCCAGCCGTTGCTGCAACTGCGCACCCCCCTTTTCAAGCGCATGCACTTTTTCAGTTAACTGCACAATCAACGCCTGGGCCTGCTCATGACGTTGTTGCTCGGTATCACGAAACGTTTTGACACGGTTATCAATCATATCCAGGCGTGTCACTATCGTCTGCTTTACCTGTATCAGCTCGGTCATGTCTTGCATGGATTTTTTGATGTAATCAATCTCACCATGCACATCAGACTCCATAGCAACCACATGCTGCTGCGTTTCTTCGTGCCGCCTGCCCGTCTGCCGCAAATCTGCATCGATCTCCTCCAATCGTGAATTGAGTTGTGAAAAAAAACTCTCCAACTCATTGCGCTGCACGGTAAGACGACTGCAAATCTCTGCAACCACATCCGCCAAAGCGTGCAAACAGTGCACGAGGCCATCGACTTTTCCTGATTGTTCAGAAAACAGTTTTTCAATCTGGCTGACACTGGCTTGTAAATCCTTGGGTGGGCTGAGGTGTGTGATAAACGCCTTGACCGCTTCGACAATCTCATTCAGTGAGTTTGCATCCAGCATCACCGGCAAAGGTTCTGTTGAATTATAGGCTGACTCGATATTCTGGGCGATAACTTCGATGATCGGCAATAAATCCTTGCGACGTCGTGCCTTATTGATGTGACTTTTCAGTGTACGGAAATTAATGCGCCGTTTGACATTATCGGGCAAGCGCAACGCAAGCTGTAATAACAGATCACCCACGGCAGGGGCAATGGTTTTGGGAGAATCGTTAAGATTGCTATCGGCACCCTCAACCGCTGGCATCCTCGATACCGGCGGTACAATAAGTTCGGCAGATTTTTTCTCTTCCACTATAGGTAGCTCTGTCTTTACGCTCAGCAATTCCTTGTCTTGCGACTGTTGTTCGCGTTTTGCAAAAATCCGCTCAAGGAATTTGCTGCGCCGCTCGCCCTTGGCCTCAGCGGTGGGATTTAATGGCGGCTCAGCCTGGGAAGATGTTTGCTTCTGCTCGAACTCAATCACTTGTTTAAACAAATCGGCGACTTGCTCAATCACCCCGTTCACCTCAGCAAACTCTTCCAATTCATTCAGTTGTTTGTCGATATCTTTGGCATTACGGCTAAGCGCGGCTGGAATGGTTATTTGTTTCAACAACGCCTGTAAGATACGCGCCGGGCTTTTTAATGCCTGGCGATTACTGCGGATTTGATCTAATTCGCCGATTTGCACGCTAATGGTTTCAATCAGAGTGCGCAGCTTAACGATATCTTTGCCGTCGCGAACTGCATTGCGTAATTCGGCAAGTGACTGGCTTAATGGTGGATGACGCGCATCCGCTGCTAAGGTAAGGCGTGCGACAAGATGCCGCAATAGTCGTTCGATTTCACGCCAGGATTTTTCCTTGAGCTCCAGCTCGCCAAGCGTTTCGAAATAACGCGTCTTCCAGCGTGCCTGTGGATCGAGGCTATCTTTGTCTGTTGCCATACGGTGTGTACGCCAAAATGTATCGTCACGCGGCCAGGCGCGACATATTCAATCCCTCTGGCAATCCCAGCTCCATCATGATCGGTAGATGATCCGAATAAGCATGATTCAGCGCTGTTACATTTAACACTTTAAATTCGGGCGTAACAAGGATATGGTCGATATTGTGCGTAGGACGCCAACTGGGGAAGGTCAGCGTTTCTTCTAATGGCTCATGTAAGCGGGTTCGATTAAATAGCATACACATTTCTTTACTATCCGGCTTGCAATTCAGGTCCCCCATCAAAATAACATGCCGGTAGTCACTAATGCGCTCACCGATGTACGCTAGTTGACGCATACGTGCCCGTGTACTCAGCGATAAATGTACGATAACCAGGGCAAGTGCGTGCTCGCCGCTACCATACACTGACAATATCGCATTGCGTCCCGGAATCAATGTTGGCAACGATAAATCTTCGACGTGATTGGGGTGATAACGGCTCAATAAGCCGTTGCTGTGTTTCGCAATCCGGCCGAAGTTACGGTTGACCTGATGGTACCAATAGGGAAACTCCGCCTTTAATGCCAGGTATTCAACCAGATTAATGTTATTACTGCGAATACTGCCCGCGTCTACTTCCTGCAAGCCGACAAAATCGCACATAGCCAATACCTTCGCCACCTTGTCCAGATTGGTAAGGCGTTGCGGATGCGGTAACAGATGTTTCCAGCTGTGAATGACATACTGGTGGGGACTGCGGGTATGAATCCCGACCTGGATGTTATAACTCATGACCCGTAAATGTTGTCCGCTCATTGCGTGTGAAAATTACCAAGTTAATAGGGGATAGTAACGTATCCCTCGTTGTCACACCCTTGCTATTAGATTGGGCAAACCATTTCGCCCAGCTTTGCGGTCAGCTTGAGATTCTCGCTGTAATCCACGGGACAATCAATGATGCTCACCGCCTTATCGGCTAAGGCCTTGGTCAATGTCGGTAACAGCTCCTCGCCTTTCTTGATGCGATAACCTTTAGCACCAAAGGCTTCGGCCAGCTTTACAAAATCCGGATTGGTGAAATCCACGTTCGACTTACGGCCGAACTGGTTCATTTGTTTCCACTCGATCAGACCATAAGCACTGTCGTTCCATATTAAAATAACAATGGCCGTCTTCAGACGCACCGCCGTCTCAATTTCCTGAACATTCATCAAAAATCCCGCATCGCCGGTCACCGCGACGATCTGTCGTTCGGGGTAGGCCAGTTTTGCTGCAACGGCGCCGGGCACTGCGATGCCCATACTGGCGAAACCATTGGAGATAATGCAGGTGTTGGGGTATTCACAACGGAACATACGTGACATCCACATCTTGTGTGCACCTACATCACAAATGGCGATGCCCTCCATATCCATCGCCGTGCGCAGATCCCAAATGATCTTTTGCGGCTTCATCGGCACGGAATTATCATCTTTGTGCTGGTTCATGTCCTCGATCAAGGCTGTGCGTAACCCACGCATGGCGGTACCGGTATGCGGGCTGGCAACTTGCATAATGCGCAGCAAAGAAAGCTTGATGTCACCAATCACACCTGTATCGACGTTGTAATACGCATCGACCTCCGCCGGTGCGTTATCAATGTGGATAATGATGCGATCCTTGGTGGGGTGCCACAAATACGGATGGTACTCAACCAAGTCATAACCGATACAGATAATCACATCGGCACGATCAAAGCCGCAACTGACATAATCTTTTGCCTGTAGCCCGGCGCTACCCAACGCCATCGGATGCTTGAAGGGGATCACCCCTTTGGCCATGAAGGTGTTGGCCACTGGAATACGTAATTCCTGGGCAAATTCCGCTAGTTGTTTCCATGCCTTGCTGCGGATCACACCGTTACCGGCGAGAATAATCGGGTTCTTGGCCTTGGAAATCAGCTCGGCGGCATGGTTCACTTTTTCAGACGGCGGCTCCGGTGCGTGCGCTTGTTTGGCGGGTAACGGTGTGTCGTCGACCTCCATTTCGGCGATGTTCTCGGGAAATTCAATAAAGGTTGCACCCGTTTTTTCGGTTTGCGCAACTTTAAACGCCTTGCGCACCACCTCGGTGATGATATCCGGACTCAACAGCCGACTGGAGTATTTGGTGATGGCGCGAAACATCTCTTCGAGATCCAACACCTGGTGGGATTCTTTGTGTAACCGATGTGTACTGGCCTGACCAGCGATAGCAACCACCGGGGCATGATCCATGTTGGCATCCGCCACCCCCGTAATCAGGTTGGTCGCACCCGGCCCCAGTGTGGCCAGACAGACGCCGGCCTTGCCGGTCAGACGGCCATAGACATCTGCCATGAAGGCGGCGCCTTGCTCGTGCCGTACGGTAATAAACTTGATCTTGGAGTCGAGCAGAGCATCCATGACGTCCAGATTTTCTTCACCCGGAATACCAAAAATGTATTCCACACCCTCATTTTCCAAACACCGGACAAACAGTTCTGCAGCCTTCATTGTTGTTCTCCTTAACGTTTCCTCAGTGGACTAACTATCGGCGCTACCCGCCCTTTCCTTAAGCGTGATCCGGCGTCACGACGTGTCAGGAATATTCGCAGCGGCCTCTTATTTGGCTGACGCTTTCTTGATGAGGTGATCTACCACTTTCAACGTGCCTTCATTCGTAGCGGCATATTTTGAACTGGTGCGGTACTTACCGTTAACAATCATCGTGGGTACCCCTTCCACTTGATAGCTGTTGGTCAACTCCTGCGCACGTTTCATTTTCGAATCAACAGAAAAAGAACGAAAGGTATCCAAAAAATCTTTTTTACTGACGCCATGTTCGGCAAAAAACGCCGCCATCTTTTGATCGCTATAAATATCACGTTTCTGGTTGTGAATCGCCTCAAACAACGGTACATGGATCTTCTCCAGAATCCCCAGGGCTTCCGCCGTGTAAAAAGCGCGGGCTAAGGGTTCCGTCTCAGGCCAACGGGGAAAAATCACAGGAAAGCGCACTAACTCGACATTGCTAGGCAACTGTTTTTTCCATGCAGTCACTAGCGGCTCAAACTGAAAGCAGTGTGGGCAAGCATAAGTAAATGCCTCAACCACTTCTGTTTTGTTGATCGTGCTGGTTAAAACAGGGGGCTTAATATCCACATATTCGATGCCTTCATCTATCCCGGCAACAACCAAACTGCTGGTGACTGAACTTCCCAGCAATACCCAGAGCGCTAACCTACGTTGTAATTTCGACATTTTCCTCTCCTTAAACGATTTCTGATTTTTTAATCCCATTGCCGCCACAGACATTGTCATGTAGGACTCAAGCCCAGGAAACAAGTTTCCAACCCACAAAGCCGTACTAATTTAGTTTGGCCCTCTGTCAGGGCTTCGTTACAATAGCTGCCATTTTATCCTGCTGCCAATCATAACTGAATGTAGATGACGCTAACGTTAACAGATTCTCTCTTGCTTGAGGCACACCAGCTCCGCTGTGAACGCGGGGAACGCCTGTTATTTGAGTCCCTCTCGTTTCGAATCGCCTCCGGTCAGTTATTACAGATCGAAGGCGCCAACGGTAGTGGCAAAACCACCCTCTTGCGTACTTTATGTGGTTTATCGCCTCCGGCCGAGGGTAAAATCACTTGGTGCAATGAAAACATACAGGATAGCAGCCAGGAATACCTCACGCAGCTAACTTATGTTGGCCACCACCCCGGTATCAAACTCGACCTGACAGCACTGGAAAATCTGCGTTTTGCCCAGGACATGTCGCGCAGCACGGTCACCGATCCAGCCCTGCTTCACGCCCTGGAACGCATCGGTTTATTCGGCTTCGAGTACGTACCTTGTCGTCATCTGTCAGCCGGTCAACGCCGTCGGGTTGCCTTGGCGCGGCTGCTGGTTGCCGACACCCGCCTATGGATCCTGGATGAACCGTTCACGGCTATTGACCGCGCTGGCACACAAATGCTGACGCAATTGCTGACCCAACACTTACACAATAAGGGCTTGGTAGTTCTGACTTCGCATCAGCCCATTGAATTAACAGACGGTGATATTACCCGTCTGGTATTGCATTAGATCGTCGAGGCAACAGCCATGTATTCCGCCTTATTCTCCCTGCTCAAGCGCGACTTGATGCTGGCCTTTCGACATCGCTCCGAGCTGATGAATCCATTGATTTTTTTTCTCATTGTCGTCAGTTTATTTCCGATGGGACTCAACCCCCAAAGCCAGGTGCTGCCAATGATGGGCGCCGCCGTCATCTGGGTGGCGGCATTGCTTGCCGCGATGTTGTCGCTGGATAATATGTTTCGTAGCGATTTTGACGATGGCACCCTGGAGCAAATCGTACTGTCGCCCTGGCCCTTACCGGCCATGGTATTGATGAAGGTCCTGGCGCACTGGTTGGTGAGCGGTATTCCGCTGGTATTACTCTCCCCGCTACTGGGTGTGATGTTCAACCTGCCTGCGGAGAGTATTGGCGCACTGGTTCTCACGTTATTAATTGGCACGCCCGTGCTCAGCTTAATCGGCGCCATTGGTGTAGCATTAACTGTAGGATTGCGTCGGGGTGGTGTGTTGTTGTCGCTATTAGTGTTACCTTTGTACATCCCGATATTAATCTTTGGCGCGGGTTCTGTCTGGGATGCCTCGTTGGGCGCCTCCATAAACGGGCCGCTTCTGTTTATGGGTGCGATTCTGGTGCTGACCTTGACCTTAGCGCCTTTTGCGATTGCCAGCGCAGTCAGAATTAGCTTGGAGTAATTTATCATGTGGGTGTGGTTTCATAAACTCGGCTCACCGCCGTATTTTTACCGTTTTTCAGGCGTGATATTGCCCTATCTCGCGGTGGCGTGCCTGCTGAGCATGAGTATCGGTGTGTTCTGGGGTTTATTTAAGGCTCCACCGGATTATCAACAATCTGAAACCGTACGCATTATCTATGTTCACGTCCCGGCAGCCATGTTTTCCATGTCGATCTATGTCGTCATGGCGATTGCCGGCGCGGTAACCTTGATTTGGCGGATCAAACTGGCCGAGCTGATCGCGGCGGCCTCGGCACCGATTGGCGCATCGTATACTTTTATTGCGTTAGCTACCGGCTCCTTGTGGGGGCGCACGACCTGGGGTAACACCTATTGGGAATGGAGCGATCCGCGATTAATGTCCGAGTTAGTCCTGTTTTTTCTTTATCTGGGGTACATTGCCTTGTACTATGCTTCAGAAGATCGGCGCGGTGCCGCGCGCGCCGCCGCTGTGCTGGCCTTGGTAGGTCTGGTCAATATCCCCGTTATTCATTATTCCGTAGAATGGTGGACCAGCTTGCATCAAGGGTCAACCAGCCGCGGCGCGCAATTTGCCGCGACAATCCACCCGAGCATGCGTTATCCCCTGTACATCATGATGTTGGGATTTGCGCTATTTTATGCCGTCACCTTATTGAAAAACACCCGCAGTATGTTGCTCGCCAGCGAACGCAATAATGCGTGGGTAAAAGAGGTAGTAAACCAACATGAGTCTGCCTGAATGGCTTGATTTTGGTAAATGGACGCCGTTTATTTTAGCGAGTTATGTGATCACCGCCATTGTGCTGCTGGCCAATATCGTGGTGTCATACCGCTCCGAAAAACGCCAGCTGCGCGATATTGCACGGAAATTACGTAACGAAACCCGAGGTAAACCATGAAACCCGCACGTCGTCGCCGTTTAATTCTGGTGCTGATCCTACTTGTCGGTGTCGGTAGCGCTGTAGCTTTAAGTCTGTTGGCTCTCCAGGAAAATCTCATGTATTACCATCCACCTTCGGATGTCTTCGAAGGTAAAGCACCCACTAATCGTGCCTTCCGTACCGGCGGCCTGGTGAAACAAGGCAGTGTCGAACGCGATAAAGACGGCACCACCGTACGTTTTACCATTACCGATTTGAAAAAAGAGATCATCGTTATTTACAAAGGTATTTTACCGGATATGTTCCGTGAGGGTCAGGGCATTATTGCCAATGGCCGTATGGGCAAAGAAGGCATGTTCAGCGCCGATGAAGTCCTGGCGAAACACGACGAAAACTACATGCCACCCGAGGTGGCTGATAGCCTGAAAAAATCCGGTGCCATGCCTAAACATGAAATGGAGCGAATGAAACTCAAATGATTGTCACTCAAATTGGGCATTTTGCCTTGGTCTTGGCCCTGTGTTTAGCATTATTACAAGCAATCGTGCCCTTGGTTGGCGCCCATAAAGGTAATATTACCTGGATGAATGTGGCACGCCCAGCCGCGCAACTGCAATTTGTTTTTGTCGCGCTAGCCTTTGGTTGTCTCACCTACGCCTTTTTGACTGATAACTTCTCCCTGCTTTATGTCGCGCAAAACTCCAATACCGCCATGCCAACCGCTTTTAAATACAGTGCCGTATGGGGTGCGCACGAAGGTTCGTTACTACTATGGGCGTTAGTTCTCACCATTTGGACCGTGGCGGTTTCCTTATTTTCGCGTAGCCTGCCTTTAGAGTACGTGGCACGCGTGCTGGGTGTCATGGGTCTGGTCAGCATTGGCTTCCTGAGCTTCATGTTACTGACCTCCAATCCGTTTCGTGAAATTTTCCCCATACCCACTCAAGGCAAAGAACTGAATCCCTTGCTGCAAGACTTTGGACTGGTCATTCACCCGCCCATGTTGTACATCGGCTATGTTGGCTTCTGTGTGGCCTTCGCCTTTGCGATTGCCGCACTATTGGGTGGACGTTTGGATGCCACTTGGGCGCGCTGGTCAAGGCCTTGGACAACCGTCGCCTGGATGTTTCTAACCCTCGGGATTGGCTTGGGCAGCTGGTGGGCATACTACGAACTGGGCTGGGGCGGCTGGTGGTTCTGGGACCCTGTTGAGAATGCCTCCTTCATGCCGTGGCTGGTAGGCACTGCGCTAATCCATTCCCTGGCCGTAACGGAAAAACGTGGTGCCTTTAAGGCCTGGACGGTGTTATTGGCCATCATGGCTTTTTCGCTGAGTTTGTTGGGTACCTTCCTGGTTCGCTCCGGTGTGCTGACATCCGTTCATGCCTTTGCTACCGATCCGGTGCGAGGGATTTATATACTGTTATTTTTGTGTATCGTCATTGGTGGCTCACTGGCTTTATACGCTTGGCGCGGCAGCCAGATACGCTCCTTCGGCCGCTTTGCATTGCTCTCACGCGAAAGCCTGATGCTGGTTAATAACGTATTACTCGTTGTAGTTACTATCTCCGTACTGTTTGGCACCTTGTATCCGTTATTCCTGGACGCCGTCGTTGGAAAGAAGATTTCAGTTGGCCCGCCCTATTTCAATGTGGTGTTTATTGCCATCATGATCCCCCTGATCATTGCCGTGGGTTTTGGGCCGTTAACCCGCTGGAAAACACATAACCTGCGTGAGCTCTTGATCACCCTGCGTGTGCCATTATTTGTCACCGCCATCAGCTTGATTGCCGGGCTGGCGTTACTGCAGGCGGATAGCAAAGGCCATGTAGCCATGACCGCAATTGGCCTTATGCTGGCGATGTGGGTTATTAGTACGTCAGTATTGGGTCTGATCGAAAAATTTAAGCATAAACAATTTAATTGGGTACAAATCAAGTCACTCGGCAGCAGTTACTTTGGTATGTGGTTTGCGCATATGGGCCTGGCGGTATTTATTATTGGTGTCACCCTCGTCAGCGCCTACCAGCTTGAGGATGACCTGCGTGTCGCCCCCGGCACACAAGTCGAAAAAGGGGGATATCTTTTTCAGTTCGAAGGTGTCGCGAGAAGCCAGGGGCCCAATTACATAGCGCAACGTGGTACCGTTATCGTTACCCGTGATGGCAAACACCTCGTAACCCTCTACCCGGAAAAGCGTATCTACCAGTCACAATCCTCAATGCCAATGACCGAAGCGGCCATTGACGCCGGTATATTCCGCGATTTATATGTCTCGCTGGGTGAGCCGGTCGGTGCTCCCGACAAAGGCGAATGGATTATGCGCATTTATTACAAACCCTTTCAGCGCTGGATCTGGTTGGCCACCTTGTTCATGGTGTTTGGTGGATTACTGGCGGTCTCGGATCGCCGTTATCGCCGTCTACAACCACAAAAATCCCAGAGCAGTGAGCAAATTGCCAAAGAACTGTCGGATGAGCTGCTGGGTGCATCCTCGCAGAACAGGTAACCCGTTATGAAACGCACGCTTATCCCGCTGATGGTTTTTGTCGTACTGGCCGGTTTTTTGTTTGCCGGCTTATCACTGAACCCACGCAATCTCCCCTCACCGCTGGTAGGTAAGACCATTCCACAATTCCACTTAACTCAGCTGAAAAATACCGAGGCCAGCTTTTCCAACGCCGATCTCGCTGGCAAGGTGACGTTGGTTAATGCTTGGGCTTCCTGGTGTATTACTTGCCGTCAAGAACATGAGTTGCTGATGACAGTGATCAAAAAAAATGAGGTACCGATCTATGGCATCAATTACAAAGATGAACGGGCTGATGCCATGGCCTACCTGCAACAACTTGGTGATCCGTACGTCATGAATGGTCACGACCTGAACGGTCGCGCCGGCATTGAGTGGGGCATCATTGCCACGCCGGAATCGTTTGTCGTTGATAAACGCGGCATTATCCGTTACAAAGTAAACGGTGCGATTACGATTGAAACGTGGACAAAAACCATCGAGCCTTTAATTGCTCAACTTAACAAGGAGCCCGGTTGATGCGTTTGCTGCCTGTCACGTTGCTGTTGCTGTGGTTGCCGATCGCGCATGCTGTTGTCGAAAACAAGGACATCATGCCCAGCGATTTTACCAGCACTGAACAAAAACTACGTTTTAAGGAATTGATCAAAGACCTGCGTTGCACTGTTTGTCAAAACCAGAATCTGGCCGATTCACACGCTTCGCTCGCCATCGATCTGCGTCATCAGATCCTGGAGATGATGCAAAAGGGCAAGAGTGATCAGGAAATCATGGATTTCCTGGTTGCCCGCTATGGTGATTTTGTCCTGTATAACCCGCCGTTTAAACAGTCAACGTATCTGCTGTGGGCAATACCATTCGTCGCACTATTTTTTGCTCTTTGGTTGCTGGTTCGCTTGATCATGAAGCGCCAACAGCAACAACCCTCGCCTGCTGGCGCAAATAATCAAGCCTTGGCTGATGCGCTACGTAACGCTGGTCAGTCTACCCCTGAAGATAAACACAAAAAGTAGGTTCCCATGTTCTGGTTTTATGCCGCATTGTTGATTATTGCCGCCGTTGCCTGGCTTTTTATTCGTTTAAACCGTAAAGACCAAGCCCTGATCCACTCTGCCAGTACGTCCAATTTAGTAATTTATCGTGAACGCTTGAATGAGCTCAAACGTGATTTAAATACAGGTACGTTGTCTCAAACCGAATTTACTGAGGCCAAGGAAGAGCTGGCCGCATCGCTGCTCAACGATCTCAATGCCCAGCAATCCACCCCGCATAACTCGCCTAAAGCAAAGCTGGTTTGGTTGCTTGGGGGAAGTTTGGTAATCATGCCTCTGATTGCATTCCCGTTGCATTATTTCCTGCAGGCGCAACTCTATTTCCAGGAAATTCCGCCGGGCAGTTCACTTGAATTACAAAAATACTTTATGGAAAGCGACCAAAATGAGCTCTCCCTCATTCTGGCCAGGGCTACGCGCGACAGCCGCTTTTGGGAAAACTCTGCACAAGTGTATTTACAATCACAACGCCCTGACGCAGCCATTCAAGCATACCAACGTGCTATTTCACTTTCCGGCGACACAACAGCGAGTCTGTTAGGACAGGCCCACGCAGCCGCCATGCTGCAACGGGGTTCTCTTGAAGGTGAGCCTGCTGTATTAATTCAACGGGCATTGGCTGCGGAACCAAATAATCCGCAGGTACAAATATGGTCTGGTTTACTGAGCTTGCAACGTGGTGAGTATGATCGGGCAATAAATTATTGGGAACGTGTAATGCAAACCATGCCCACTGATGCGCCGCAAAGAGCGGATATCGTCGCCATGATCGAGCAGGCAAAACAACAAAAATCCGGTAAACCAGCTGCCACAACCGAGGCCCCTTCGCCCACGACAACCGCAACACAAAATACGCAATTGCGTGTACGTGTGGAATTATCAAAGGCTCTCGCCGCGCAGGCGCAACCCGATGACACGGTATTTATTCTGGCGCGGGCTGTGAGT
This sequence comes from Gammaproteobacteria bacterium, assembly GCA_031405795.1. Classification (GTDB taxonomy): domain Bacteria; phylum Pseudomonadota; class Gammaproteobacteria; order UBA6429; family Thiohalophilaceae; genus JACQBC01. Next base: position 2,243 of record JANNJI010000619.1, on the reverse strand, counting down.
GGGCCACGCATGCCACTGGCAATTATCCAAAAGCAGGTAAAGGAATTGCCCGTTACAATTACACTTGATGATTCGACGGCAATGAGTCCGGAGTTACGTTTGTCCGCATTCAAAGAAGTGAAAGTCGTGGCACGCATCTCACGCAGCGGACAAGCGATGCCGCAACCTGGCGACCTTTATGGTGAAATTGGACCGATTAGTACTAAATTAGGCACCACGGCAAAAATAGAGATCAACCAACAGGTGAAATAACAACAATACTACTTAGTCCAATAAATCGCGTAATAAAAAAGGCGGCCAATGGCCGCCTTTTTTATACATACACTACGATAACAAAGGTGTCACATAGAAAGTTGAGAAGGCTCAGTGCAGCCCAGACACGTAGGAAGCCACTGCGGCGATTTCTGTATCGCTCATACGCTCAGCAATCTTGCGCATGATTTTGCCGCTATCATCCTTATCATCAAAGCCACGCCGACCTTCACGAAATGCCTTCATGGTGGTCTCAACATAACTGGCATGCTGGCCGCTCAAGGCAGGATATTTTGCCGGTAAATTGCCCGCACCGTTGGGGCCGTGGCAGGCCATGCAGGCTGGCACACCTTTGTTCTCAACGCCACCACGATAGACGCGTTCACCCAACTCTTTCTTGGCTGGCTCAACACCACCCAGGCTCACCTTTTGTGAGGCGTAATACGCGGCAATATTCTCCATATCCTTAACGTCCAGATTGGCTACCTGGGTCGTCATGATTGGATCCTTGCGTTTACCCGTTTTGAAATTATGCAGCTGCACCGCCAGATAATCTTGATGCTGTCCCGCTAATTTCGGAAATGTGCCCACCAATGAATTACCGTCTGCGCCATGGCAACCCACACACGCCTGTGATTTACCCTTGCCCGCAGTGGCGTCCGCTGCCACTGCGGTACAAGCAAAACCCAAGGCCCAAATACCCATGACCAGTTGTTTTATCATTTGGCTTTTAACACCATGTGATCAACACTTGCTTTAACATCATCGTCACTCAGATCTGCGCGGCCGCCCTTGGCAGGCATGAAACCGGCTTTACCTTGATAACCTTTAAGCGCGTGCTCGTATAACTTATCGTTGCCTTGCGCAATACGATCCTTCCATGCCGCCTTATCACCCAACTTGGGGGCTCCCGCCACGCCAGCACCATGGCAGGCGACGCACGCTTGGCCATATACCTTGTCACCTGCCTGAGCGGCGACCACAGAACCAGAGACAAAAGCCAGAGCAACAGCCGTCAGTACAATCTTCTTCATGATAAAACTCCTAGTATATTAATAATTCATTGAATACCTGGTTCTTGGTACTTGCCTTTACGGCGCAAACTCGCCACTCTAGCAAATCAGAACCCCCCAAATTTGGGGCACTTATATACCAACTACCGCATGCCCGGTCAAGCAAAACACACAAACAACCGTAATCCACGCAATCCGTTGCAAAGCGCCCAGTTTGTCTTGCTCGCACCCGATATGGCACACGTACTGCCGGACAATGGGTATGAGGTCGCGTTTGCAGGCCGCTCCAATGCCGGAAAATCCAGTGCAATCAATGCGCTAACCGGCCAAAAGAGCTTAGCACGCACCAGCAAAACCCCTGGGCGCACCCAGGCCCTGGTATTTTTTGCGCTGGACGACCAACGCCGCCTTGTCGACCTGCCGGGTTATGGCTATGCCAAGGTCGCCGCGAGCGTTAAACAGCGCTGGCATCACACCCTTGACGCCTTTCTCAATCAGCGCCAGGCACTGCGCGGGATTGTCCTGCTAATGGATATCCGTCACCCCTTGACGGAATTCGACCAGCAAATGATCGAATGGTGCCATGCCCAATCCCTGCCCTTATTGATCCTGCTCTCCAAGGCCGATAAACTCAGCAAGGGTGCAGCTCACACTACTTTGCAACAAGTGAATCAGGCCTTAACAAGCCACAATAAAACCACAACCCAGCTGTTCTCGGTTAAAGACGCCCCTGGCATTGAACAAGCCCGACTCCACATCGCTACTTGGTTACAGATTGAAGGCATTTGCTGGCGCGCGCTGAGGTCGGCCGCGGCGATGCGCTCCTCGGTCTCGCGCTGCTCGCCGAGCGTCTTCTCGCGCGCGCGGTCGGTCTCCTTGACGTCGACCAGCAGGAAGACGAGCTCGGTGCCGGAGTGCCCGAGCGCGAGGACCGCCTCGGCCGCCTCGTAGACCGTCGCCTCGAGGTGGTGACGCGGC